>CP075526.1:2100000-2243062 GCA_025808555.1 Anaerolineales bacterium
CTGCTCTCGAGAGAGATACTTAGGTGTGAGTTTTCGGAGTGCCCGATTGATGTTCTGACGACTAGGTGGGTGTACGCTGAGCTTTAGTCTGATTTCTTCTCCAATCGATTTGTTCACAGCAAGCGAGCCAGCGGCAACTAGGTGCAGTACTGCCCAAGCTACCCTTTGCTCTTCCGATCCCCTTTCACTAACTGCAAAATCGGGTGGCAGATTGCTAAGGACTTGTGAGATCCAATTGCTAACTACTGGCGCAGTTGGACCTTGGGAGACTTGCGCGGAAGTTGACGCAGATTCGGGCTGCCTGGCGGAAAGTTTATAACCCAGTAGCTCTTGAAACGCAGCAACCCTGTATTCGGAAGGCAGGGCCTTTACTTGTTCTTCTGCCCAGGCTAGCAATTCTTGAATGTTCATCTCTACTCTCTCTCAATCATCGACTTGACTTTGTTAAGGCCTAGGCTTGACAGCGAATACCTGTATGCTTGCCCTTCCGGACTCCGGACAAAATGGCTCATCTTCGTGGAAATTGCTCTATTGATATTCGGCGCGTATACGCTGGGGATTCTTAGCTTTTCCTTCAGAATCCTAGCTATTTCTGGCGGAGTCAGCGACCTTGCGCCTAGTTGCTGTTCGACCATGTACAAAACAATAAGCGAACGCTCTAGCCACGACCCATTATTTATGTACTTATCGAATTCCGAGAAGTCGATGTCTGAACTTAATACTGCTTCAACGACGCCAGCCTGTTCTCCGTGTTTCCCGGAGCTTACTACTTGCTTTGGGGTAGGAGTAGTGCCGCTTGCGACATTATCTGAGGCAAGGAGCTTTTCGAAAACGACCTGGAAGGCGTGCCCGCGGAATTCAGTAGGAATATCCGTAACAGCTTTCTGCGCCGCCGAGGCCGCTGAGAGAATATCGTCCTGTTTCATCGCTGTCCTCCTTGTAGCATGCTTGAGAGTAAATTTAGATTTCGTAACGGGATTGTATAGCGTCCACCCGGAGTGGCCTCAACATCCCCATTGTTCAGAAGAGCCCGAACAGATGGCTTCACTGACCCGACTGGAATTCCGGCAAGCAAAGCAATCTCAGTTGGCCCAATCTCTTCGCTGTCGCGTATTTCCAAAAGCTTCATCGCTTTTGCTGCCGCGATTACTGTCAGCACTTTTTGAGCCAGAGATAGGGAGCGAAAAGCTGGCTCAAGTATGAGTTCACCCGAGCGGCTGATTCTCACGAGCGGGCGCAAAGTTGCAGCCAGCAATTCTTCGACTAGCTTTGCCTCATCTAGAACAAGGTCCGATAAAGAGCGTGTGCTCATATTGCCTCCTGATATGCTTGAATTATAACCTAGTCTTCAAATTATGTCAATGCCTATTCTGGCATGCGACCGCGCCAAGGGTCGCCGCCCGCCTGATGTAGAACATAATGATATTTGAATATGCGAGTATTATATCATGATTTGTGGGGCGTTTGCAGGCGTAGGCTGTTTCCCTACTTAATTGTGCGTTTCTACGGGCGTTTTAAGGTGTTTCCTAAGCAACTCGCCCGGATAACGATGATATTTTCCTGTTCCGCAAGTGCAGAGAACGGTTTGTGTTTGGCTTCGCTCATGGCCTGTTTGTTGAGGGGGACCATCTGTTTGAAAATGCTTCTGTTATCAAGCGTCTTGGCTGCTGCTGGTGCGGTTAGCCATTCTTGGTGTGGCAGATTTTTCGAAGCTATAATTCACCCGTGACGAGAGAACAAACCGTTCCCCAACCCGTCTCCGCCTCGCGCATTACCATCTCCCAGCTGATGCAGCCTGACGATGCCAATATCCTCGGCAACGTGCATGGTGGCCACATCATGAAGCTGGTCGACGAGGCTGGGGCGCTGGCCTGCATGAAGCACAGCCGCCAGCGCGTCGTCACCGTGGCGGTCGACCGCATGACCTTTCAGCATCCCATCCGCATTGGCGATCTCATCATCATCCACGCCGAGGTCAGCTATGTGGGTAGCACCTCGATGGAGGCTGAAGTCTCCGTGCACGCCGAGAACCCCACTACGGGCGAGAGCTGGCATACCAATACCGCCTACCTGGTCTACGTAGCGTTAGGCGAGGACGGCAAGCCGGTGCGCGTGCCGCCCCTGGAAGCCGAGACCGACTTCCAGCGCCAGCGCATGGAGCAGGGCGCCGCCCGCCAGAAGTACCGCCTCGAGCAGGCCAAGCAGGAGCGCTCCTTCTTCGGCAAAGACGCGCAATGAGCGCGCCGCGCATCATCGCCGGCACGGCCCGCGGGCTGCGCCTCAAATCTGTGCCCGGTGACGGCACCCGGCCCATTACCGACCGTGCCAAAGAATCCCTCTTCAATATCCTGCGCCCCAGCTTGCCCGGCGCCGCCTTTCTTGATCTCTTCTCCGGTACAGGCTCCGTGGGCATCGAAGCGCTCAGCCAGGGCGCCGGTCACGCCCGCCTGATCGATAACAGCCGCGCCGCCGCTGAGATCATCTACGCTAATCTCACCGCCGCCAAACTGCAGACCCGCGCCGAGGTGCGCCAGACCGACGCCTTCGCCCACCTGGCCGCGCCGCCGGACCGCCAGTTTGACTACGCCTTCATCGCCCCGCCGCAATATCACGACCTGTGGAAGCGCGCCCTGTTGGCGCTCGACGCCGCGCCCGGCTGGCTGGTGGATGACGCCTGGGTTATCGTGCAGATCGACCCCACCGAATATGAAGCTGTTGAGTTGCAGAATTTAGAAGAATTCGACCAGCGTAAGTACGGCAATGTGCTGCTGGTGTTTTACGAGCGGATACCCTCACCCGTAGACTCAAATGCTGATTGACATTAGCCCGTCCTCTCCCAGTGGGAGAGGACGCGAGCTTAGGCGAGCGGGTGGGGGCTACACGGCCCGCTTCAGCTTCTGCCCGCAATTCGGGCATTCTTTTTCTTTCGCCAGCACAACAAAGCCGCACTTCGGGCAACCGCTCGGCTGCACGTCGCCCATAGGCGCGCCGCACGCCACGCAGCGGCCCTCGCCAACCGCGTTGGCCGTGTTGCAATAGCTGCACGCCATGCGCTGCAGGCGCCGCGCCAACTGCGTGCTGGCGCCGCCGTTGGCCGCCATGCGGTCCAACAGCTTCCATACCTGCTGTTCCAGCGAGAGGTTCTCGATGTCGGCGGCAATATCATCCAGCCGGCCCAGCAGGTTCATTGGGTTAAGCCAGGTCAGCAGGGCGCTGGCGCCCAGGCTGCCCGCCAGCCCCAGCACCGATTGCTCGCCCACGCTGGCTTCGATGCGCTCGCCGCGCTTGGCCAGCGCCACGGCCAGGCTTGTGCGCCCGCCGCTGGCGCGGTTGTCGCGCGTGGCGATGCTCACATACGCCGTATCGCCGCGCACAGACGATTGCGCTGAGAGCCCGCCGCGGTTGAAGAAGTTGGCCAGGGTTGAAGCCATCTCCTCATGGTCAAGGTCGCCGTTGTATCGTTTGGTTTTCATCGCGCGCTCATCCTCGGCTGATTATAATCAGAGCCTCCGCATGAAGTCCTTATCTGTACGTATCTTCTCCATTAGTTGTGCCGTCATGCTGGCCGGCGTGTTCAGCCTACTGGCCGCGCCTTTGCTCACCCCGGCCTACGCAGCGCCAGAGCTCCAGCAGCCGACTGTCTCCATTGCCACCGTTACCGGCACGCCGGTGGGCGCCTACATTATCGTGGACCCATCGCATGTGCAGGTGAACGTGCGCAGTGGCCCGGGCACGGACTATCCCACGGTGGGCGTGCTGGTGGGCGGCGAGCAAGTCGCCGCTAAGGGCCGCTCAGTGGCTGGTGAATGGATCCAGGTCTTTTACCCCGCCGTCGCCGAAGGCGTGGCTTGGGTATATGCCCCGCTGGTCACCCTTTTCGGCACCGCGCAGCTCAACATCATTGAGCCGCCGCCCACGCCGACTCCGCGCGTCACGCCCACCATTGACCCCACGCTGGCGGCCCAGTTCGTGCTGGATATCCCCGCCACACGCATGCCCACTTTTACCCCGCCGGAACCGCTGGAGATCCCCGAGTTTGAGCAAGCCGGCACCGGCCGGGTGGGAGGCGTGCCAGTGGGCATGCTCATTACCGGAGTGGGGCTGATGGGCCTGTTCGCCGCCGCAGTAAGCTATCTGCGTGAGCGCTAGTTTTCCGAAAGAGAGTTGAGGAGAGAAGGTATGAGGACTTTTAGTATTGCCTTGATCTTGGTGCAGCTGGGCGACATTGCGCTGCATCTGGCCACCGGCCAGTTTGAACCGATGCGTGTGGTGGCCAGCCTGCTGCTGGCCTTGTGGGCGCTGACCGCAGGCAAGGCAAAGATGGCCGCGGGCTGGGGCGCGGTGGCAGTCTACCTGAGCCTGAATGCGCTGTTCCTGATGCAGAATGGCCTTACCAACCCGGATCAGGGTGGCGCGCTGCGCGTAACCTTGTTCGCGCTGGTGCTGGTATCCACGTTGCTCACGGTGATGATCCAGCGCAAAAAGCGCTAAGCCCAGCGAGACAACAAAAAAAGCTGCCCAACAGGGCAGCTTTTTTTTTTATTCTTGAAGTTGTCGGTGCTAGTGGCCGCCGCAGCCACAGCTTGCGCCGCTGGCGTGCGAGTGGCCGCCGTGGGCATGGCTGCCACCGCAACCACAACCGGCGTCGCCATGGTGGTCAGGGGCGTCCTGGCCGTCCGTGCGGAAGGAATGGCCGCAGCCGCAGGCCGAGGTGGCGTTGGGGTTCTCGATCTTGAATCCGCTGGCCATCACATCGTTGACATAGTCAATGCTGGCGCCGCGCAGGTAGCCTACGGAGACTTCGTCCACCACCACGCGCACACCGTGCTGCTCCACCACCACGTCGCTGTCGCGCACGGTGGATTCGAGGGCCATGCCATATTGGAAGCCACTGCAGCCGCCACCTTGAACGAACACGCGTAGGGCGTGGTCTTCCAGGTTGCGTTGAGCCATCAAACCGCGCACAGCTTCAGCTGCCGGGGCAGTAATCGTCAATTGAGGGGACTCAACCATCGGTTGAGCGTTGATCTGGGTTTCAGCGAGTGCCATGAAAGCTCCTTTTCAAAGTGATACCCGTCTATTTTATCAATCCCACAGGCTGTGTCAACCTCTTGCCTGGCTCAGTTTACGCTGCTGATGGCTACCTCGTTCGTCTCGGGGTTGTAGCGCACGGAGACCGTGTCGCCGGGTTTGAGGCTGCCCAGCTCGGTCAATTGCACCAACCGCTCGGTTTCGGCGTGGAAGGGGCTGGCATCGCCAGGCTCCACCTCCAGCACAAAGCGCACCATGGGATTGTTGTTGATATAGGTTCCGGTTTGGGTCATGCTTACAATGCTGGCAGTGGCCGCCTTGCCGGTTTGAAGGACGCGGCGGTTCAGAATGCCGGCAAGGGCTGGCGCGCCAAAAATGAGCAGCATGCTAACGATTGACAAGCCGATGGTGATAGTCAACGCGATCTCGCTCAGACGCGAAAGGCCTGAGGGTTGGATGCTGATGAGCCCGGGCAGGTAGTTATCGACCCAAGCGGCAAAGCGAATTCCTACATCGCCAAACATTTCGGCAGCCATTCCAGCAAAGATGCAGGTAAAAGGAAACCACATGAACAAAAAGAGTAACTGCCCAAATTGTTGAATGGTTTTTACGAATTTCATCGCATCCTCCTCTGCTTTAACTCAATTGTCCGCTTAGCAGCGCGGCCTTGACGCGCTCCACACCCGGCGCCCACAGGGCGTCGCCCTCGTGGGCAGGGGCGTGCTGGCGGATGGATGCCAGCGCCGCGGCCGTGCCGCGGCCGGCCTGCGCCTCCGGGTGCTGGCGCAGGCGCAGCTCCAGGGCGCGTGCGCCCAGGGTCAGCTCCACCGCCAGCACATGGGCGCAGTTGTGCGCCACTTGCCAGGCGTGGCGCGCCGCGGTCATCGAGTTGGCGTTGTGGTCCTCCTGCCCGGCGCTGGTGGGCAGTGAGCGCACCGAGTCGGGCGCGGCCAGGGTCTGGTTCTCGAGCACCAGCGAGGCGGCCGTGTATTGCAGCATCATCATGCCGGAATTGAGGCCGGCCGCTTCGGGAGAGGCCACCAGCATCGCGGGCAGGCCGCCGTTCATCTTGCTGTCGAGTAACAGAAAGCTGCGCCGTTCGGAGACGGCTGCGATCTCGCTGAGGGCGATCTTGAGGAAGTCCAGCGCCATGCCCACCGGCTCGCCGTGGAAGTTGCCGCCGGAAATACTGTCTCCATTAAAGAGCAGGGGATTGTCGGTGGCGGCATTGATCTCCCGTTCGATGACCGTGCGCACATAGGCCAGCGCGTCGTGTGCCGGGCCTTGGATCTGCGGCGCGCAGCGCAGCGAGTACACATCCTGCACGCGGCCCGCCGTATCCAGCAGGGTGCTGCCCTTGGTGAGGGCGCGCATGCGTTCCGCCACGGCCATCTGGCCGGGCTGTTTGCGGGCGGCGTGCAGCCGCGCATCCAGCGCGGCGGATGCGCCTTGCATTGCCTCCAGCGCCATGGCGGCGCTCAGGGAGGCGGTATCCAGCAGCGTTTCAGCCAGCACGAGGGTCAGCGCGCCCAGCGCGGCCGAGAAGGTTGCGCCGTTGGTAATGGCCAGGCCTTCTTTGGGGCCAAGCACCAGCCGCGGGATGCCGGCCGCGGCCATGGCCGTCTTGCCGTCCATGCGCTGTCCGGCATACGTCGCCCAACCAGAGTCTTCGCCACGGTCAGCCGCGTCAGTACTGAGCACCAGCGCCAGCTGCGAGAGCGGCGCTAAGTCGCCCGACGATCCGAGCGAACCCTGCGAGGGGATGATGGGCGTAACGCCTTTGTTGAGCATCGCCAACAAGGTTTCGATCAGCTCAGGCCGCGCTCCGGAGTGCCCGGCGGCCAGCGTGTTGGCGCGGATGAGCATTGCGGCGCGTACCACCTCGGCGGGCAGTTCCGGGCCGGTGGCGGTGGCGTGGCTGAGGATGAGATTGCGATTGAGGGTGCGTGCGTCTTCGGGAGAGATCTGCTTATCGGCAAAGATGCCGAAGCCGGTGTTGATGCCGTAGACCGGCTTGCCGTGGGCGATGATGTCATCCACCCAGGCTTGCGATTGGGCTACCCGCTGGCGGGCCGCGGACGCCAGGCGAACGTCTGCCTGGCCGTGGGCTACCTGCACGACGTCATGCAGGCTGAGATGCTCGCCGTCTATTTCAATGCTGGGTCTGGGCATGCGGCTCCTGCTTGGTTATTCGCGGTTCTTCATGGCGCGTGCCATTTCACGCTCGGCGTCGCGCTTGGCAATGTCTTGGCGCTTGTCCCACTTCTTTTTGCCCTTGGCCACCGAAATTTCCAGTTTGGCGCGGCCTTTTTTCAAATAGATCTGCAGTGGCACGATGGTGCTGCCGTTGCGCTTGACCTCTTCGTACAGGTCGGCGATCTCATCGGCGTGCAGCAGCAGCTTGCGCTCGCGCAGCGCTTCGTGCCCGTCCTTGCCGGCCTGGTGGTAGGGGGCGATGTGGGCATTGACCAGATAGGCATCGCGCCCATTGGTACGCACATACGCCTCTTTAAGGCTCACCTGCCCGGCGCGTATGGACTTGATCTCGCTGCCCATCAGGACCATGCCGGCTTCGTATTTCTCCTTGAGGACGTAATCATGCCTGGCCTTGCGGTTGCGAGCGACTACTTTTTCAGCCATCGTGTGATTCTACTATGCCGCATCTGACAGGTTGTGAGGATGAGAAGTTATTGCGCGAAAGGGAGCGGGGGTCAAAAATTAATAACTTAACAACTAACAACTAGGGGCGCTGAGTGCTCTCAGTGGCATGGTGGCATCTATAACTCAGAGTGTTTGGTGGTGCAAGGGTGTGTCAAGCCGTTGGACAATATTGGTGATTGCTTCGTCAGCGCAACTTAGCTGCGCAATCCTCGCAATGACGGAAACAGGCGCGATGTCTTCATTGCGCTTGGAACGACAAAAAAAGAGAAGCGCAGCATGCTGCGCTTCTCTTTTTTGTAGCAGATTAATAACTACCTACTCACCGCCAGCTTGACCACTTTGCCTTGTGCATCCATGGTGATGCGGGCGTACTTGGGGTGCATGCGACCGGCGCTGGACACCTTTTTGCTCAGCGTGACCAAGCTGCGGCTGGGCGCCAAAATCGTGCGTTTGGCGCCTGTGTTGTGGTCATGCGGCAGCGGGCAGTTGTGGTTCTGGCAGTTGGTGTGCTCATGGCTCACGCTGACCTCGCTGCCTTGCATGCCCGGCAAGTATTCCTTCACCACCGCCTTGACAGTGGCCAGGGTTTCCTCGGGCAGGGCTTCCATGGGGATGTTGTCGCCCAGGCCATACGCATCCGGCAGATCGCACACCGTGTTCATCTCGCTGGCCTCTGCACGCAGGATGCGCTTGGGCAGCGTGGCATCCGCGCTGACCTGGGCCAGCGGGTCGCCATATAGCACGAACGAGATCAGCGTTTTCTGGTCCTCGCCATCCAGGTAGCCCTGGCGGCGGTGCATGGTTTGCGCCATGGCGATCTTGGCCCGGCGCAGGGCTTCGCCGGCCGGGTGGCCTTCGTTGAGCAGGCGCCAGAAGGTTTGGCCCAGCAGGTCCGCCGCGATCAGCGGCGTGGAGACTGCGCCATACGAGGTGACGGTGGAGCCCACGACCGCTTTGCTGCCCGAGTCGATGAACTTGAGCGCCAGGGCATTGTCTACGGTCTTGTTGAAGATGTTGGCCCCGAAGCAGGCCTCACTGAATACCACCTGCGGAGCGCGGCCATGGTTGACCACATCGCTGGGGCTCATGGCGATTGGATAGTCCGGCCCGGTGGGGGTCAGCAGCGGGTCGCGCTGGCCGTACCAATCCGGCCCGTCCTCCACGCCGTGCAGGTTGAAGTACGCCACCTGCAGCGCCTTGCCAGCTTCTTTGGGTAGCTTGCCCGTTTCGGTAGGCGGGCTTAGGCTCAGGCGCTGGGGTTCGCCGATGGTGCGGTACACGGAGTGCGAAGCGCGCTGCCACACCTGGGCTGTGTAGCCGAAGCTGCTGCGCTTGGGCTTCCACAAGCCGAACATCATCAGCAGGCGCATCACCAGCTGGCGCAGCGGGTCTTGCTGCGCAACCACCGTCTCGCGGCTGGCTTCGATGCGGTTGAGCGCTTTCAGCAGTGCGGCAGGATCCTTTTCGTTGCCGGAGGGCAGGCGGCCAGCCGGCCAGGTGGGCACGAAGTAGTTCTCGTCCAGGCTGGCATATGGATTATCGGAGGGTACATCCTTGTCATCATCATCTACCGGGTTAGGCAGATGGTGGAAGGGCACGATCTTCGGCCCGCCCACGATGAGCAGGGCGCCGATCATCTCGCCGTTCTGGCGCAGCGCTTCGTCAAGGTCGGCCAATAAATGCTTGATGGCCCACGGATCGTTGGCGTTGACCGACTTAAGGCCGAACGAGGCCATGCAGGCTTCGTCATCGGCGTAGATCACATAAGAACCCCATTTGGGCAGCGCATCGGTGGCGGCGGCCACGGCGCGCAGGCTGGCGTCCACAGTGGCGAAGCCCTCCATGCCGTATTGGCGCACCAGATTATCTTTGGAACTGAGCAGTATGTACGCTGGATAACGGCCATCGGCGCGCAGACGCAGCGACTCGGCGGTGGCGGTGTTGATCTCTTCCAGATCGATCAGGGTTTCGGGCAGGGCGGAGAGAGCGTGGTGCAACGCTTCGTTGATGTCTTCGTCACTGCGCGTCTGTAGCGGTTCAGACTTTGCTTCCGCAAAGTCCGGTGTGAATTCGGCCTGCGGTTCTGCGTCGAAGCCGGGTGCGTGGGCTTCGCCCTCGCCGAACTCTGCGGCCTTCGCTTCCACCAGATAGTCCGTCTCCGGTTCGTGGTCGGCGAGCCCCGGCGCGTGCGCCTCGCTGGCCCCTAAGATGCCTTTGGCTTCGGCTTGCGCCTGGGCGGCTATGTCGGCAGCCAGTTCGTCGCTAAGCAGGCCGTGGCTCACCGGCTCATCGGCTGCCACGGACGGCATGCTAAATTCCAGCGCTTCGTCAATATCGATGGACTTGGCGAACTCGGCCTTAACCTTGCCAGACTTTAGCTCGCGTCCATTGAACATTGGCGTGTGAGCTTCTTCGTTCAGCAACGTGTTCTTGGTCTTGATGCCTTTGGCAAAATCTTTCTTGACCTCGCGGGTCTTCAAAGACTCAGCATCCAACATCGGCACATGCACCGCCTCAAGGGCTGGCTCGAAGGCTTTGGCCTCAGCCGGCTCTGCAAAAGTCAGCGTATCGATCTGGTTCCATCCCAGACCCGCCGCCACTTTGGCAGGGATGGGCGTGCTGATGGCGTGCTGCAGCGAGGCCGGCCACAGCACCGCAAAGCGGTGTCCGGCGCCCCACACGCGGCGGGCCACCTGGCCGCTCACGTCTTCGGCGGCGCAGTCGTGCAGCACATCGACCGCGGCATTCTCCTGCCCGCTTTCCACCAGGAAGTTCGCGTGTAGCAGGCGCAGTTGCAAACAATGCGGCCAGATGCCGCTGTAGAGCTCGACCAGATTTTCGATCGCCAGCCAGGTCAGGCCCTGTACCTGCGCAATCTGAATATGCAGCAAGCCGGGTAATGGCGAGGGTGGCTCGGCCAGCAGGGCGGCTTGCACATGCAGCTCGGCCTGCTCCAGGTCGCCAACTTTGAAGGCTTGCTGGGCGCGCAGCACACTCTGAGCCCAAGGCTGAATATCGCTGGGGATCTGGAAGGGCCGGCGCAGAATGGTGGCCGCAGCACGAGCCGCCTCGGCCACGGTGGGTTTGATGCGGCGGGCCAGCTTGGCCAGCTGCTCCTGTGCCTCGACGAATTCCGGGTCCAGCTCGCACAAGCGGCGCAGCACTTTGAAGGCTACTTCGGGCTTGCCGTCCTTGATCAAGGCCTGAGCGCGCAGCAACTCGACATGCAGATCGTAAGGATAGGCGTTGAGCCAGTCCTCCGCCACCTGGCGCACAAAGCGCATCTCGCCTGCGTTGAGCGCGACCTGCAGCAGGGTCAGTACTGTGGCGCGATCAACCGGCTTGCCGGTGGAGAGTTGTTTCTTCAAAGTGTCGTTCATAGCGCACTCACTTCCTGCGGTTGGTGGATCAGGTTCAGGGCGATCACCGCCGCCAACTGGCGTTGGATGCTGCGCTCACGCGGCGCCAGTTGGGCCGCCTTGCGTAGCGCGGCTTCGGCTGCGGTGTAGTCTTTGACATCCTTCAGCGCCTGGGCAGCCTGCAGGTGCGGCTGCGGGCTGTGCGGCGCGGCAGCGGCGGCCAGCTCCAAGGCCTGCATGGCCTGTTTGAACTGGCGGCGGCTGAGGAACACCTGGCCGCGCTCGATCTGCACGTCGCTCAGATGCGGCGCCAGGGCGGCGGCCTCATCCAGATGATGCAAGGATTGATCCAGCTGGCCGCTGGCCTTGAGCAGCTTGCCCAGGTGCAGGTGCAGGCGGGCTTGCTGCGGCAGCGGTAAGCTGTCGGCTTTCTTGGCGGCGCGCTGGGCGGCGTGGATGGCGTCCAGCGTCTCGCCGGTGTTTGCCAGCATCTCAGACAGGGTCAGGTACACATCCGGGCGTTCGGTGTTGGCCTTGCTCAGGCGCAGCACTTCGCTAAGGCCCTTCTCGGCCGGCAGCAGTTGGGCGCGGCGCAGCTGGATGGGCAGCTTGTCTTGGGCGTACTGCTCCGAGCGTTCCAGCACCGCCAGCGCGTCGTCCACTTCGCCCACGGCGTGCAGGCATTCGGCGTACAGGCTCAGCGCCTTGCTGTCCGTCGGGGCCAGGCGCAGGGCGCTCTCAGCCAGGCTCTTGGCGGTGGCGGTCTCGTTGTTGTGCAGGGCGATCTCGGCCTGCAGCACCAGCGCCGCGTTGGAATTGGGGGCCAGCTTTTGGGCGGCGGCCGCCTTCTCGCCGGCCTGTTTCAAGTCACCGGCCAGCTTGTAAGCCTGGGCCAGCGCCAGCGCGTATGCGGCGGATTTGGGTTGGAGTTTGGCGGCCTGCTCGAGGGACTTCTGCGCCAGCGGGTACTGCTCAGCGTCGAGCTGGGCCTGGCCCAGTTCAAAGTGGCGCTCAGCGTCTTGCGGCTGCATGGCCACGGCGTGTTCGAAATAGTCGATGGCGTCCGCCAGCGCGCCGGCCTGCTGCAGCAGCTTGCCCGCGAAGGCTTGCCACATCGCCTGCACGGGCGAGAGGGCGATGGCCTGGCGAATGTGCTCCAGGGCGGTCTGCGCCTGGCCGGCCTGCTGGGCGAAGCGAGCCGCCAGGGCGTGATACGGCGCCAGGTGCGGCTTCTGCTCCAGCGCGCCCAGCATCCACTTCAGCGCGCTGCTGGCATCGGCATCGCCGAAGGCCAGTGCGCGCTCTACCAGCACCTCGGGCGAACGCCAAAAGCCTTTGGCGTTCGCTTCCACTGTGCGCAGGTCGCCGCGCATGTGGGCGGCATACACCAGCGCGGCGGCTTCGCCGGCGCTGCTGGGGTAGCCGGTGGGCAGGGCCTCTACATCGGCGTTGTTGCCGAAGCGCAGGGCGGCGCGCGCCAGCCAGTGTTCCAGTTGAGCCCGTGCGCCGGCGAACGGCGCCGTGCTCAGCGCAGCGGTGAATGCCGCCCGGGCTGCAGCATACACCTCCGGGCTCGTGCTGTCTGCGCCCGGGGCGGCCAGCGCATTGCTGGCGGCGCACAGCTGCTGCCATTCGGCGCGCTGCACGATGGCCTTACCCAGCGCGAACTGCGCCAGGGCCTGGCCGGGTACCAGCTTCACGGCCAACTGCAGCAGGTTCACTGCGGCTTCATAGTTCAACAAGCCTTGCGCGGCACGCGCCAGGCTGATGAGGGTCAAGGCATCTTGCGGTTCGCTGAATTTGGTGTTCACCATCTCCAGCGCGGTATTCAAATATTGCTCGGCCTGCGTGCGGTCGCCGCGGCGGGCGGCCATCTGCGATTGCAGAGCCAGCACGCGCGGGCCGGGCTGGTCGCTTTCCAGGGCGGGCGCCAGCGCCTTGGCCGCGGCCAGCTCTTCATTGGAGTCGAGGGCCAGCTCGGCTTGCAAGCAGGCCAGTTCCGCATCCGGCGCACTGTTGGGCGTGGCCTCAGCCAGCAGGGCGCGAGCGCGCTCGGGCTGCAGCGTGGCCAGCGCCAACTCTACGGCCAACTGCAGCAGCGGCTGGTGGCTGTGATCCAGATGAAAGGCTTTCTCGGCAGCCGTGAGGGCAGCCGCCCATTCGCCAGCGGCGCGCAGTAGGCGGGCTTTGTTAGCCAGCAGGCCCAGGTCGTCCGGCATGCGCTCGATGGCTTGCTCCAGCACTTCCAGGGCGGCCTGCGGGCGGCCTGCAGCCTGCAGGATGCGCGCTTTGCGGGCCAGCAGAGCAGGCTGGCCTGGCTCGGCGGTCAGGTTCTTCTCGATCGTAGCCAGGGCTTCGTTCCACTGCTGGCTATGTTCGTAGGCCTCGGTCAGCGCGTCGAGTAGGGCCGGCGTCTGCTCCAGCTCCAGGGCGCGCTTGAAATATGACACACTCGTGGCTGCAGCGCGGCGCTCCAGTAGGAAGCGACCGGCCTTGGCCAGCGCAGCGCCGTTAGCGCTGCGCAGCAGGGCGGCCAGCGTATCCACGGCCTTCTCGTGTGTGCCGTCCTGCCATTCCAGCTCGGCCAGGCGCAGAATGTGGGCCGCCGAGCCGTGCTCGGCGATGCCCTTGCCCAGGGCGCGGCGGGCGTCTTCATTCTTGCCCAGCGCTTCGGCCTGGTTGGCGAACCACAGCACGTCGTGCTCATCCTTGCCGCTGGTCATGTAGACCTTGCTGGCGATCTGGAAGGCTTCCTCGGTACGCCCGGCATGGCTGTACGCCATGCACAGGGCGTGCAATACATCCGGGTCATTCGGGTTAGTCACATCCAGCGCTTCGAGGACGCGCAATGCTTCCTCGTGCTCGCCTTGCTTGGCCTGCGCCAGCGCTTTGCCCAGCACCAGACGCTTGTTCCAGCCCGGCTCCTGCGCCAGTTCAGAGCGCAGGGCGGCTTCGAATTCATGGATGGCTTCGCCGTGCTTGGCCTGCGCCGCCAGGGCTTCGCCCAGCAGGGCGGTGGCCATGGCAAGCGGGCGCTGCTCCAGCGCAGTGCGCAGCAGGCCTTCGGCCTCAGCGGCAGCGCCGGTGAGCAACTGGGCCTGCGCGGCGTCCAGCAAAGCTTCACTATTCGCCGGTTCAGCTTGCAGGGTCACCTGCAGGGCGGCCAGCGCGGCGGGGGCTTCCTTCAGCGCCAGCAGCAGCTTGCCCAGCTCGTGCTGCAAGCCTGCGTGCTGCGGGTAGCTCTGCACGCCGCGCTCAAGTGTGTGGCGGGCCTGGTTGCTGTGGCCGAGCACGCGTTGCAGGCGGCCCAATTGCAGAATAGTGTTCTGGGCCAATACGGTGTTGGGCTGAGCGGCGGGCTCAGCCAATAATTCCACAGCTCGCGAGAAGGCGCCGAGGGCGGCCTCATTCTCTTCCAGCGTCAAATAGATCTCACCCAGCAGGTGTTGCAATTCCGGGTTGGGCTTGGTGAACTGCTGGGCGTTGAACAGCGTGTCACGCGCCGCCTGCACATCGCCCTGGTCGCGCAGTAGTTCAGCCAGTACGATCCAGGCCTCGTGTTGCGCGGGAGCCAGCTCGGTGGCGCGGCGCAAATGCTCAATGGCGCTGTTAGCGTCGCCCTGGGCCACCAGGGCTTTGCCCATCAGCGCATGCGCGCCGCCGTGGGTGGCCTGCACGGCCAGCACGCGCTGGCAGGCCTGAATGCATTCGCCGATCTCATCGGCATCCAGCGCCGATTGCGCCAGGCCGAACAGATCATCCAGCGTGGGCTCTTCATCCTGCGCCAGCACTGCTTGCCATTCGCCATACGCGGCCGCGCCTTGCTGGCTGGCTTGCAGGGCCTTCGCCAGCTGGCGGCGCAGGTCGCTGCGCTCCGGCGCCAAAGCGGCCGCCAGATGGGCGGCCTGCAGAGCGCGCTCGGGCTCATTGCACAGCGTCATCACGCGGCTCAGGAAGGCGGCGCTGTCAGCATCGTTGGGGGCGTGCTGCACTGCCAGTTCGGCGGCCTGGCGGGCGGCTTCACCCAATTTCAGGTCCACAAAGATCTCGCCCAGTTGGCGCATCAAGGTGGCGTTCTCGCCCGCGGCGCTGTCTTGTGCTGCGGCCAGGGCTGCAGCAGCCATCCGCTGGGCTTCGGCCACATCGCCCGACTTCAGCGCTACGCGCGCCGCGGCAATCAGGGCGGCCGGGTGCTTGCTGCCGGCGCTCTTGGCGGCGGCCGCTGCGCTCTCCGGCATGGCGGCCAGGCCGGGCGCATCGGCGTGCACGGCGGCGTTCTCGGCCAGCTTGCCAGCCAGTTCAGCCTGCACGCGCTGTGCCGCGCCCCACGCGGCATGCAGCAGCGGGGCAGCGTCTTCCGGCTGGCCGCTCAGTTGGCGGATCTCGGCCTGCAGCAGCAGGCGCTCGATCTGGCTCAGTTCGCTGCCCTCGCCCTGCGGCTCGTTCTCGAGCTTGTGCAACGCAAAGCGGGCAGCTTGCCGGGCCAGCGGCAAATGCATATGGGCCAGTTGGCGCAGCACGGCCAGGAATTGTGGGATGGGATAGTCGGCAATCGTTTCCAGCAGCACCGCGCTCTGCTCGTCCACCGTCAGCGGATTGCTGGTGAGGGCGTGCAAGCCCAGCTTGTGCAATTCTGCATTCGGCGCGCTCAGCAGGGCGGCCAGCAGTTCCTGCGGTTGAGGCAGCATGCCGAACAGCGCCGCCAGCGGCAGCTTCCAGAATTCAGCCGGGGCAATGCTCAGGTCCTGGGCCAGCTGCTCCCAGTTGCCCAGCACGCGGCGGCGCTCACGCAGCGCCAGCGCCAGCAGGGCGGCTTGCTCCACATCCGGCGCGTTGGTTGCGCCTTGCGTGCTCACCTGCTCGTAGGCGCTGGCGGCCTGGTAGCGCAGCTTCTCCGCTACCGCGTCCATCAGCTTGGCGCGCAGCTCTTCATGCAAGCCGGCCTGGCCCAGGCGCAGCAAGCCCAGAAAGGCCGGCGACCACGCGTTGCGTTGCGTGCCGGCGGCTTCCAGGGCTTGTGCGCCAAAACCTGCATCCTGCAGCTCAGCCCACAGGGTGGGCTCGTTGCGCAGGGCGGCCACTACCAGCGGCCATTCGCTTTGGGGCAGGCGGGTCTTGAGGTCGGCGATGAAAGAGCTCATTGCGTGCTTCCGTTTCGTGTGGGTTTAGGACCAGTTGACTTGCAGCACAACCCAGAATCCGCCGGCCATCAGTCCCAGGCCCAGCGAAGTCAGGAAGATGCCAACACCGGTAGCGGTCTTGACCATTTGTTGCACACCTTCAAGCAGTGCGCTGGCGCCGGTGACAAGCTGGGCCACATCTTCCGCAATGCCTTTTTGCACCAGGTGGGCGGCGTGCTTGCTGAGGCTTTTTACTTCCTTGCTGTGGGTGCGAGTGACCAGGATGAAAAGCCCCATGGCCAGAGCACACATGCCAAAGAAGAACAGGGCGGCGGCCATCAACAGCAGGGTGTCAGATTGGTTCAGTACGTACATGTCTTCCTCCGAGAAAAGACCAAAGTGAACCCCATGTTGCAAGAAGTGTGCCTATTTTGGGCAGGCGGCAATTGACGGCGGGGCCGGCTTGGGCTAAAATGCCTCTCTGCATTCCGAGAAGTTGCCGTTGCAACTTACGTCTCCGTAGCGGAGACGTTTTCGCGGAATGGTCTAGCGGGATGATTGGTAACTTGCTCACGGTAATCGACTTGCCGCTTACCTGCGAGTTTGTGAGAGGCATCCCAAGGATGGAAGAATGGAACGTTTCACTTTAAAGGCCACCAAGCGCGATGTGGTGGGCAAGAAGGTATCCAAGCTGCGCCGCGAGGGCAAGCTGCCCGCTGTGCTGTACGGCCGCCATGTTGATAAGCCGATCCCCGTTACGCTTGATCTGCGCGAAACTTCAAAGATCCTCAAGCGCATCAACTACTCCAGCCTGGTCTTGATCGACCTGCAAGGTGAAGAGCACAATGTGCTGGTACGTGATTTCCAGGTCGATGCGATCCTGCGCGAACTGACCCATGTCGATTTCCTGGTCGTCTCCCTGACCGAAACCGTGCGTGCCGAGGTCAGCGTGGTGCTGGAAGGCAAGGCGCCGGTGATCAGCAACCTGGGCGGTCTGCTGGTGAACGGTCTGGAGCACGTGGAAGTGGAAGCCCTGCCGCAGGATCTGCCCGACCGCTTCCATGTTGACGTTTCCAGCCTGGAGAACTTTGGTGACGGCATCTTTGTGCGTGACCTGGTAGTGCCGGCCAATGTGACCGTGCTGAGCGACCCGGATGAGCTGATCGTGGTGGCCAGTGCGCCGGTGACGGAAGCCGAGAGCGCCCCGCGTGACGGCGCCCCGGCCGCCGCCGATGCGGCTGCTCCGGCTGCTGCTGCGCCGGCCGCTGGCGGCGACGCCGACAAGAAGTAGACTCTATTTGCAAGCTAAAAAGAGCCCGCCATTTGGCGGGCTCTTTTTTTTTTTATCTTATTTGCTTTCGCTATCCAGCAGCGTTTCCTGCAAGCGGCCTGCTTTGCGTTGCACCCAGTGGGCGCGTGCGCCGCGGCTGTAGGCAAGCACCTTGTGCAACTTACCGTTGATGTAGTGCGCCGCCGCCTGGTCATCCAGCGCCAGGCCGGCTTTGACTTTGCCCGCCGCGATCAGCTTGCGGTAGGTAGGGCGGCGGCCGCTCTCGCTGTCATAATGCGGGCAGCACGATCCTGGCAGCCAGCCCAGGCAGTCCATCGGCAGCAGCTTGCCCGGCACCGAGTCGGTGATGCCTTGCTCAAACCAGCAGATGGCGCCGGCGCTGCCGCCCGCCAGCACAACGCCGCGCTGGTAGGCCTTGTGCAGCGCAGCGTCCACGCCCCAGGCGCGCCACAGCGCCAGCATGTTGCGCGTGTTGCCGCCGCCGACCCAGATCAGGTCTTGCGCCAGCAGCAGTTTTTCCACGTCGGCCGTGTTGGGTTGGATCAATGTGAGGTGCGAGACGCGCGCGCCAAGCTCAGTGAAGACCCGCGTGACGCGCTTAATGTGTTGCGGCAGGTCGCCGCCTGCCGTGGGCAGGAAGCACACGCGCGGCTTGCGCGCCTCGCTGGCGTCCAGTAGGTAGCGCTCCAGCCGCAGGCCGCGGCGGCCAATCGCCTTGGAGCCGGCGCCAACCGCAATGATCTGGTTCATGTTGATTACAGGGTGGGGAGCTGCAACGCGTAGGCCGCCTGCAGGAACGCCAGCACGCGCTCGGCGCCGTCTGCGTTGCCGGCCACTTCGCTGTAGGGCAGCATGGCGCCCTTCCAGCCATCCGTGTTCCAGCGCGCCCCGTTGGGCAGTGATTGCTGCGTCAGCGCCTTGTCAAACGGATGCGGGCTGACATAAAAATATTCGTTGCCGGGTTGCAGAGCCAGGCCGAAGGTAATGCTCTTATCCTCGTCATTCGCAGGAGCCACGAACGAGAGGTCGAACAGGCGCGGCCACAACTGCACTGCGTCTGAGGCCTGCCCCAGCTCCTTGCGCGCATCTTCGAATACCTGGTTCGCCAGCCGCAGAGCGGCCAGGAAGCGCTCAGCCTCATCCAGCGCGTAGTCGCGCTTGACATCGCTGCTATAGCTCTTGGCGGGCACTTTGCCTTGCATACCCAGTTCCCCCAGGCGGGCCAGCAGCTCGTTGCCCAGCTGGGTGGCGCTCAGCCCTTCGCTCAGGCGCAGTTGCTGCACATGGCCGCCGCTGGTGCTCAGGATGAAGTAATGATTGCGCAGATCCAGGCTCAGCGCAAAGGTCTGGGCCGGGTCCTCAGGGAACGAGATCGGCGTCGTGGTCAGGCCGGAGGTGTAAACGCGCAGGCCCAGATGGCCGTGGCGCGGCTGCTCAGGGGTCAAGGCGGCGCGGATGGCGCTGGCTACTTTGCAATAAGCGTGCAGCGTCTCGCGCGTGCCGCGCCAATCGCCAAAAATGGGGAACTGGGATTTAACTTCGCGAGCCATGGCGCAGTAATCTTACTATATGTGGCTTTCTGTCCCGCAATGGCTTGCAAGTCCTTGATGCAAGCATGCATCTGGCATTGCAAAGTGCCTACTCGGTGTATAAGCATCACTATGGCTCGGCTGTCAACCACCTTGATGAGAATGACCAAAGCGCTCCCCCCGCCGCAGGTCATTCTCATAAAAGTGCCTCGCAGCGCGTGGAGTAAAATCTTCTAAGCCTATGTCAACTCCCAAAGACCTCGAACAGTTAGCCATCAACACCATTCGCTTCCTTTCGGCGGATGCCGTGCAGCAAGCCAATTCCGGCCACCCGGGCCTGCCGATGGGCGCGGCGGCCATGGCCTACGCGCTGTGGACCCGCCACCTGCGCCATAATCCCAAAGACCCCCAATGGGCCAACCGTGACCGCTTTGTGCTGTCTGGCGGCCACGGTTCGATGCTGCTGTATTCGCTGTTGCACCTCACCGGCTATCCGCTCTCTCTGGAGGAGATCAAGCGCTTCCGCCAGTGGGAGAGCAAGACCCCCGGCCATCCGGAGTACTGGGTTGCCCCCGGGGTGGAAACCAGCACCGGCCCGCTGGGCCAGGGCTTCGCCAATGCGGTCGGCCTGGCTATCGGCCAGGCGCACCTGGCGGCGCGCTTCAACCGCCCGGGCCATGAGATCTTTGACTATTTCACCTATGCCATCGTCACCGATGGCGACTTGATGGAAGGCATCACCGCTGAAGCCGCCTCGCTGGCTGGGCATCTCAAGCTCGGCAAGCTCATCCTCTTGTACGACGACAACAACATCTCGATCGATGGCAGCACCCACCTGACCTTCACAGAGGATGTGGGCCTGCGCTTTGAGTCCTACGGCTGGCATGTGCAGCACGTGGCGGATGGCAACGATGTCGAAGCCATCGACGCCGCACTGGTTGCCGCCCAGGCCGACCCGAGGCCCTCGCTCATCAGGGTCAAGACCATTATCGGCTTTGGTCTGCCCAAGCGCCAGGGCACCGAGAAGGCCCACGGCGAACCGCCTGGCAACGAAGAGCTCGACGGCGCCAAGCGCGCCCTCGGCTGGCCGTTGGAGCCACGCTTCCTCATCCCCGGCGAGGCGCTGGAGCATTTCCGCGGCGCGATGGAGCAGGGGGCTGAGCTCAAAGCCGCCTGGGAGAGCAGGCTGGCTGGTTACAAGGCCGCCCATCCGCAGCAGCACGCCGAGTTGCTACGCATCCTGGCCGGTGAGCTGCCCGAAGGCTGGGACGCGGAGCTGCCAGTATTCCCGGCGGATGCCAAGGGCATGGCCACGCGGGTTTCCTCCGGCAAGGTCATCAATGCCATCGCCGACAAGCTGCCTGATCTGCTGGGCGGCTCGGCCGACCTGCATCCGTCAACCAAGACCTTCATCAACTCCGCGCCAGACTTCCAGCCCAACACGCCAGAGGGGCGCAGCATCCACTATGGCGTGCGCGAGCATGCCATGGGCGGCATCGTCAACGGGCTCAGCCTGACGCCGGGCATCATTCCTTTCGGCGCAACCTTCCTGGTCTTCTCGGATTACATGCGCGCCTCCATGCGCCTCTCGGCGCTCTCGCCGTATCCCAGCATCTGGGTCTTCACGCATGACAGCATTGGCGTGGGCGAGGATGGGCCGACCCACCAGCCGGTCGAGCATCTCGCCGCTTTGCGCGCCATCCCCAACATGCGTGTCATCCGCCCGGCGGATGCCAACGAGGTGCGCGAGGCCTGGATCGCTGCCGTGCGTGACCGCAAGAACCCGACCACGCTCATCTTCTCCCGGCAAGACCTACCCACGCTGGAACGCGGGCGCGGCGGGGAGTTTGCCGCTGCCACGGGTTTGCATAAGGGCGCCTATGTGCTGGCTGACTGGGGCAAGAAGAAAAAGCCTGACATTATTTTGATGGCCTCCGGCTCGGAAGTGCCGCTCATCATCGAAGCCGGCCGCAAGCTGGCCAAGGACGGCGTCACTGTGCGCCTGGTTTCCTTCCCCAGCTGGGAGCTGTTCGTAGCCCAGTCCAAGAGCTACCGTGAGAAGGTGCTGCCGCCGGCCGTGACTGCCCGCCTCTCGGTGGAGGCGGGCGTAGCGCAGGGCTGGCAGCAGTGGGCCACGGCGCATGTCAGCCTCGAGCGCTTCGGCGCCTCGGCGCCGGGCGACGAGGCCATGCGCAAGCTGGGCTTCAATGCCGCCAACGTGCTCAAGCACGCCCGCACCCTGCTGCCGAAGAAGAGGTAGCCCGGTGCCAGCACGCCGCAAGCTGGCAGTAAAGGCCCGCGTAGTGCATGGCGATAACCTGGCCGTGCTGCTCGGCCTGCCCGACGCGAGCGTGAACCTGATCTACATTGACCCGCCGTTCAACACCGGCCGCAAGCAGGCCCGCAGCCGCCTGCGCACGGAGCGCAGCGAGAATGGCGACCGGGTGGGTTTTGGAGGCCAGCGCTACAGCACCACCGTGCTGGGCAGCCGGGCCTTCAACGATGCCTTCGACGACTATCTGGAATTTCTGGAGCCGCGTTTGCGTGAGGCACACCGCGTGTTGGCGCCGGACGGCAGCATGTACTTCCATGTGGACTACCGCGAAGTGCACTACTGCAAGATATTGCTGGACGAGATCTTTGGCCGCCAAAATTTCCTGAACGAGATCATCTGGGCCTATGACTACGGCGGCCGCGCCAAGGACCGCTGGCCGGCCAAGCACGACAATATCCTGCTCTATGTCAAAGATAATAAGGGCTATACCTTCAACGTTGAGGACATCGAGCGCATCCCTTACATGGCGCCAGCCTTGGCCGGTGAGGCCAAGGCGGAGCGCGGCAAGCTGCCCACGGATACCTGGTGGCATACCATCGTAAGCCCCACCGGCAAAGAAAAAACCGGGTACCCTACCCAGAAGCCGCTGGGCATCCTGCGCCGCGTTCTTACGGCTTCATCGAATCCGGGTGACCTGGTGCTCGACTTTTTTGCCGGCAGTGGCACAACCGGTGCCGCTGCGCTGGAGCTGGGTCGCCGGTTTTTGCTGGTGGACAGTAACAAAGAGGCGATCGATGTAATGAAGGAACGCTTTAAGGGGAAAGATGTAGAGTTCGTCAAAGGAGAATGAGTTGAGAACAGAGCGTTCTCTTCAATTTCTCTCCGAGTGGAAACCAGAAGGAGCCTTATGACCACTAATCCGCAAAAACTGTATGCCCTGGGCCAGTCCCTGTGGTTCGACAACATCGAACGCCGCTTGCTGGACAATGGTGAGCTGAAGGCTATGATCGAGCGCGGCGATATTTATGGCGTCACCTCCAATCCCAGCATCTTCAACAACGCCATTGGCAAGTCCGAGGACTACGATGCCCAACTGGCCGAGCTGGCACGGGCCGGCAAGACCACAGCGGAGATCTACGACGCGCTGACGGTCCAGGATATTCAGGCGGCCTGCGATCTGTTCCGCCCGCTGTATGACAGCACGCGCGGCGGCGATGGCTACGTAAGCATCGAGGTGCATCCGGACCTGGCGCATGACACGGCCGCCACAGAGCACGAGGCCCAGCGCCTGTGGGCGTTGGTGGACCGGCCCAACTTGATGGTCAAGATCCCCGCCACCGCCGAGGGCATCCCTGCCATCCAAGCTTCTATCGCGCGCGGTATCAACATCAACATCACCCTGATCTTCTCGCTGCAGCGCTATGACGCAGTCATCAATGCCTATCTGGCCGGCCTGGAAGAACGGATCGCCAACAACCTGCCCATCGGGCACATTGCCTCGGTGGCCTCGTTCTTTGTCTCGCGTATTGACACCAAGGTGGATGGCTGGCTGGAAACATTGGCAGAGCAGGGCGGCGATACCGCTCGCAAAGCCAATGCCCTCATGGGCACGATCGCCGTGGCGAACGCCAAGCTGGCGTACAGGCTGTTTCTTGAACGCTTCTCTGGGCCGCGCTTTGAAGCCATCGCCCAGAAGGGCGGCCGCCGCCAGCGCCCGTTGTGGGCTTCCACCAGCACCAAGAACCCCGCATACCCTGACCTGCTGTATGTGGACACCCTGGTCGGTAAAGACACCGTGAACACAGTGCCCCCGCAGACCCTGGAAGCGGCCAAGAACCATGCGGCGGCCACGCTGAGCATTGAAGACGGCCTGGATGAGGCCCGCTTCCAGCTCGCCAATCTGGAGATGCTGGGGCTCTCGCTGGATAAGGCCACCGACGAGGTGGAGCAGGAGGGTGTGGCCGCCTTCAGCAAGGCGATCGCCGACCTGTTCGCCACGATCGACCAGCGTGCGGGCGAATTTCGCTAGTACAGAATACCCAGCCCACTCAAGAAGGGGCGGGCTGGTATGGGGCGTATACTGGTAACACTTCGCCCAAAATAGCGTTATGTCTTGAATGAGGAGAGGCTCATGAACTCATTCCGCGTGTCTGTTTCACAATGTAGTCTGATCCTGCTGCTGGCCTTGGGCTTGGCGGCTTGCGGCGGCAGCGCCGGAAGTCCGATAGAGTTCCAGCCCACCGCTACTCCTGATCTTGAGATACCCATAGAGGACCTGCTGGTGTTTGTGCCCGGCGGGCCTTTTATTATGGGCAGCGACCCGGAGCAGGACACGCAAGCGCGCGAGGATGAGCTGCCGGCGCGGCGCGTGGTGCTGAACGGTTTCCATATCTATCGCAATGAAGTCACCAACGATATGTATGCGCAGTGTGTGGAAGCCGGACAGTGCACCTCGCCAATTGTGATCGAGGATGAGGATGATCCCGAGGCCGATACGGCCACCCAGCACTATAGCGACCCGGAGTACCGCGACCATCCTGTTGTGGGCGTGAACTGGTTCCAGGCGCAAGACTTTTGTGGCTGGCTGAATGCGCGCTTGCCAAGTGAGGCCGAGTGGGAGAAGACCGCCCGCGGCGAGTTGGCAGCGCTGTATCCCTGGGGTGATGACGAGCCGTTATGTGACCGCGCCAATGGTGGAGACTGTATCCTCGACACCATCACTGAGAAGATCGGCCAGTTGCCACTGGGCGAGAGCATCTACGAGGCCAATGACCTGGCCGGCAACGTGTGGGAATGGACGGCCGACTGGTACGACCCTGAATATTACGAACTGGGCGTGAGCAGCAACCCGCAAGGCCCGCAAGAGGGCGAGCTCAAAGTGGTGCGTGGTGGCAGCTATCTGGATGCTGCACCAGATCTGCGATCGGCGGCGCGTTTTGCCCTTGACCCGGAGGAAGCCTTCAACGAAGTCGGCTTCCGCTGTGTGCCTATCGGGCAGGGTGTGCCCGCGGGCACACGCGCGCCATACTGCCAACCCGCGTACTCGCCACTGTGCACCGATCCCGATAATCCCGGCGGCGATTGCACGCCGTCCAATGGCGAGGACAACACCACGGATCTGGAGTGGTTGGGCTTCGCCTGCCCGAGGGATGGCTATATCCGCTTCACAATTGATGGCGGCGGCCGGTCGGCTGCTGATTATGACGTGACGATCAATGGCATCCCGTACAACTGCTTCGACTCCACGGTTTACCCCGGCCGCTGGATCTGCGAAGGCACGGCTCAATCACAAGGCACGCTGGTGAGCATTTCGGCGTGTCCTGCGCCGCAGGGTGCGCTGCCCTCACCGCAGTTGGCGGCTTTCACGCCCACGCCGGAGGGGCAGGCTCTGGTTGGCTTCCAGCAGCCTAGCGCGCCAGTCATGCAGCTGGTAGCCTTCGAGCCGCAAAGCGCGGTGCAGCTCGCTGGGCTGCAGCCGAATGGGCTGCAGGCATTTGCGCCTCAGGCTGCGCCGGCCTTGCAAGCCGCGGCAGCGTACTGCCCCGAAGGGCTGGTGTTTGACCCGGCTACCGGCCAGTGCCTCCCGCAGGAAGCATCGTGCCCTGATGGCTGGAGCTTTGACACGGCGCAGATGCAATGTGTGCCGGATGGCCAGTCTGGCTGCCCTGAGGGCACCACGTACAGTGCCGCGGCGCAAGCCTGCGTGCCTGACGGTGGTGGTGATGACCAGCCGGTGTGCCCCGAGCCGTTCGTGTTCGACCGCACCAGCGGCACCTGCCAACCGCCCACCAACGATGACGGCGGCGGCCTGTGCGGGCCGGGCTACTTCTATGACCGCAACATCATGTGCTGCTCGCCGATCCAGGGGCGCCCAGAAACGTGTGATGACGGCAGCGCTCGCAACCCGCTGACGGGCGCGTGTGAGACGCAGGATGTGAATGGCTGCCCTGAGGGAACCGTCTACAACCAATATGATGGCGTGTGTTACCCCGTCACCATCACGCGTACAGCCAATAACCCCGACAGCAATGTGGCTGTTGAATGTGGCCCCAACCAATACTACAACTCACGCACGCTGCAATGTGTGGATCTGCCTGACGGCACGTGCGGCCCTGGCTACTACTATGAGAGCCGCCAGCAGACTTGTGTGCCGACCGATGGCCCCGGCAGCGGGTGCGCGCCGGGCTACACCTTCAGCTCGCGCTTGAACTGCTGTGTGGGTAACCCAGGCAATGACGGCAGCACCTGCGCCGACGGCCAGACCGGCACTTCCCGCTTGCAGAGTTTTGCTTTTGCGGCCGCTGCAGGCGGCACCTTCTGTGACCCTGGACCGGGCAACACAGATGGATGCCCGCTGGGCTATTACTTCGACACGGCCCAGCAGGCCTGCGTGCCTGCTGCCGGTGCGGGAGTGCCTTCGCAAGATGGCCAATGCCCGCAGGGCATGTACTATGACAGCGCGTTTGGTGCCTGCTTCCCAACCACCTCCACTCCTCCTATGGGGTGTGGCCCGGGCCAGTACTTTGACTACCAGCTGGGCTTCTGTGTGCAGGCGGGTTGTGGTGGTTGTGCGCTCGGCTATACGCTCAACCCGCGCACGCAAACCTGCCAGCCTACCAGCACAACCTCAGAAGGCTGCTGGACTGTGACGCAGACTGTGCCGGTGTGTGCCTTTGAGCCTACCGCTACGCCAACCTGCCCGACGGGCGAAATTTGGGACCCGATAGCCCTGCGCTGCGATGACATCCCCGATGACGGGCCGACTGGCGGGGGCACAAATATCGTTTGTTCAAATTACAACAATAACTTCGCTGCTTGTTCCGCGGCTGGATGCAACTGGTTCCCGTTTGTTGCTGGCGCAGCTGGCGGAGGCACTTGTTATTAGTAGAGTTGTTTTAAGACCTCAGCGAGGCGCAACCGATTGCGCCTCGTTGTGTTTAAGAACCTAACTTGCTTATGAGCGGTATTGAACTCACACTTGACGATCACTCGATTGCCACATTGTTGGTCAATCGACCACAAGTGCGTAACGGCTTGGACTGGGCGGCGATGGACGCGTTTGCAGCCGCCATCAAACGCGTCGCAGCTGCCAGGGATATCCGCGCCCTCATCATTACCGGCGCGGGCGAGACCTTCGTCTCCGGTGGCGACCTGAAGGCGCTGGCGCCATACACCAAACGCAAGGATGGCATGCGCCTGGCGACCGTGATGGGCAAGGCCCTGGGCGCGCTGCGCGGCCTGCATTGCCCGACCATTGCCGCCATCAATGGCCCGGCGCGGGGCGGCGGGGCCGAGATCGCCGTGGCGTGTGACCAGCGCATTATGGCCGAGGATGCCGATATTGGCTTCGTGCATGCCAAGCTGGGCATCACCACAGCGTGGGGCGGGGCGCGCTACCTGCTGCAGCTGGTGGGCTATCCCACCGCGCTGGAGCTGCTGACCACGGCGCGGGTGTTGCCGGCCCACGAGGCCAAAGCCATCGGCCTGGTGGGCCATCTCAGCGCGCCGGGTGGCGCATTGGAGGCGGCCCGCACGCTGGCGGCCGAGATGGCCCAGCACCCGGCCGAAGCGGTGCAGGCGGCCAAGCGGCTGCTGCAGTTCGCGGTGGCCAGCCCGCTGGTGGCGCGGCACGCCGAGCGCCGCCTGTTCTCGTTCCTGTGGGACACCGAGTATCGCCGCCAGGCGGTTGCCCGCTTTTTGAATCGCAAGTAGGCTGTATTCGCATAGTGCATACGAAGGGGGAAGGAACCTTTACGAATTGGAAATCGGCTGGTTTTTGCCTGCCCTAAAGGATTCCTCGGCTTGCATGTATTTTGAATCTGCATAACTAAAAACGCCGCCTCGGAATGACCTCAAAATGTTCAACTCGGTGGATAGATTATAGTAGTGCAGTGACCTGAGGAGGTTGCCATGGCCTCTGCTCCTGCGAGTGTTGCTGAGTACATCAAAACGTTTCCAAAAGGTACGCAAGAGAAACTGGTTGCCATTCGCAAGATCATCAAGGATGTTGCACCCACAGCCAGCGAATCTGTCAGCTATCGCATTGCCGGCTACAAGCTGGATGGCAAGGTGCTGATGTATTTTGCCGGGCACAGCCAGCATGTCGCCGTGTATCCCATTCCGCCCCTGCCAGCAGAGACGGAACGAGCCGTCAGGCCCTACCTGGTTTCCAAAGGTACTTTACGCTTTGCGCTGGATAAGCCGCTGCCGCTGGGCTTGATCCGCAAAGTGGCACAAGGGCATGTTAGGAGAGTGCGCCCGGCAGGCGCCAAGGCGCCGGCTAAGAAGGCTCCCAAGAAAGCTGCGCCCGAAAAGCGCGCCGCTGAGAAGTAGCGCGGAATTACACAGAAGTTGTACACAGGAGTTGTTATGAAGATTGCCATGATCGGCCTGGGCCGCATGGGCGGCAACATGAGCCGCCGCTTGCTGAAAGCAGGCCACCAGGTAGTGGGCTACAACCTGAGCGAAGACACCACGCGCCAGCTAGAGCAGGAGGCTGGGCTGCTGCCCGCATTCTCGCTAAATGAGGTTGTGGGCCAACTTGAGGCACCCCGGGCGGTGTGGCTGATGCTGCCGGCGGGCGAAGCCACCGAAAGCACGATCGAAGCGCTGGCTGGCCAGCTGGCCGCCGGTGACGTGATCATTGACGGCGGCAACGCCAACTTTCGGGACAGCATGCGCCGGGCGGCTATGCTGGCTGAGCGTGGCATCCATTTTGTAGACGTGGGCGTCAGCGGCGGCGTGTGGGGGCTGGAGAACGGGTATGGCTTGATGATCGGTGGGGATGCGGGTGCAGTCAGCCGCCTGGAGCCGGTTTTCAAGGCGCTGGCGCCAGCCGAGGACAAGGGCTGGGGCCATGTGGGGCCGAGCGGGGCTGGGCACTACGTCAAGATGGTGCACAACGGCATCGAGTACGGCCTGATGCAGGCCTATGCTGAAGGCTTTGAGCTGATGGCGACCAAAGAGGAGTTTGGGCTGGACGTGCACCAAATCGCTGAGATGTGGCGGTATGGCACGGTAGTGCGCTCCTGGCTGCTGGATCTGGCAGCCCGCGCACTGGAATCTGACGCAAAACTCACAGATATTGCTGGCTATGTAGAAGATTCTGGCGAAGGACGCTGGACTGTTTTTGAGGCGATCAACCAGGATGTGCCCGCGCCGGTGATCACCTTGTCGCTGATGCAGCGCTTTGCCAGCCGGCAGCCGGAAAGCTACGCCAACAAGCTGATCGCAGCGCTGCGCAACCAGTTCGGCGGCCATGCGGTGAAGAAGGCCGAATGAGCAGCAAGAACGGGCGTGCCAGCGCTGCGGCTCTAGTTATTTTCGGCATCACTGGTGACCTGGCGCACCGCAAGCTGGTGCCGGCGCTGTACCAGCTTGCCCTGGACGGCCAGCTGCCGCCGGAGACCAGCATCATTGGCGTGGGCCGCCGCGAGTGGAGCGACGACAAACTTCGCAGCGAAATGCGTGTAGCCATAGAGAAGTTTGCGCGCACGCAACCTGTGGACAAAGCCGCTTTGGACGGCCTGCTGGGTCGCATGGTGTATGTGTATGGCGATTTTGGCGAGAAGCCGGGTTACGAGCGCCTGAAGGCCAAGCTGGAGGAACTGGGCGCGCACAATCGCCTGTATTACCTGGCTACGCCGCCCAGTGTATATGACGAGATCATTACCAACCTGGGCGAGGCTAACCTGGCCCAGAATGACCGCGGATGGACTCGTATCATTGTCGAAAAACCCTATGGACATGACCTGGCTTCGGCGCAGGAACTGGAGACCATCATCCACCGGGTCTTCGACGAAGAGCAGATCTTTCGTATTGACCATTATCTGGGCAAAGAGACGGTGCAGAATATTTTGTTCTTCCGCTTTGCCAACGGCATCTTTGAGCCGCTGTGGAACCGCCGTTATGTGAACTGCGTGCAGATCACGGTTGCGGAGACGATCGGCGTGGATGGGCGGGCGGCCTATTTTGACAGCGCCGGGGTCATCCGCGATATTGTGCAGAACCATGCCCTGCAACTGCTGACGCTGACTGCAATGGAGGCGCCCGTGGCGTTCAATGCGGATGCGGTGCGCGATGAGAAGGTCAAAGTGCTGCGGGCGCTACGCCCGCTGACCGGCGACGAAGCGCTCAAGAGCACGCTGCGAGCACAATACGGGGCGGGTAAGCAGGATGGCAAGCAGGTCGACGCCTACCTGGCGCATGAAGGCGTGGCGACGGATTCGCAGACCGAGACATTCCTTGCCATTCGGGTGGCCATCGACAATTGGCGCTGGGCCGGCGTGCCGTTCTTCATCCGCTCAGGCAAGCATTTGGCTGAGCGCGTGACCGAGATCGCCATCCAGTATCGTCAGGTGCCGCTTGCCTTGTTCGGCGCGCAGAACATGGCCGGGGATGCACCTAACCGGCTGGTGCTTAATATCCAGCCGGACGAAGGCATCACGCTGACCTTCGGCGCTAAGGTACCCGGGCCGAACAACAAACTCAAGTCGGTCAAGATGGACTTCTCGTATGCAGACGCGTTTGGCGCCAGCACGCCGGAGGCGTATGAGCGTCTGCTGCTGGACTGCATGCACGGCGACGCTACGCTGTTCACGCGCAGCGATGAAGTGCTGGAAGCGTGGAAATTTATCGACGGGGTCTTGCAGGCCTGGCAGGCACAGCCCAATAGCAAGCTGCCGCAATACGCGCCGGGCAGTTGGGGGCCGGAGGAGAATCACAAATTTATTCGGGAGCACGGCTATAGCTGGCGCGACATGGAGGAGGTGCCGGGCTAGGCGAGGCCGAGAGCCTGCAGGAATATTAGCGTTATCCGCGCGGTAACACCCCATAACAACTCACGATCATATTGCGTGAAGTAGGCCACGCGCACCACCGCGCCATTGGGCGCAGTGCGTTCGCGTTCCTCGCGGTTGGCGGGGTCGGCCAGCCAGGGTAGCGGGATGGTGAAGATACGCTGCACCTCGCCTGGTTGCGGGTCGAGCTTGATGGGCCAGGGGATGACGCCGACAACGGGCGTGACGCGGTAGCTGCTGATGGTGATGAAATCTTCCAAGTTGCCGAGCAGGCGCACCTGGTCCGGCGGCAGGTTGACCTCTTCGTGGGCTTCGCGCAGCGCGGCTTGCTCGGCGTGCGTTTCGCCCGGGTCCCAGCGGCCGCCGGGAAAGGCCACCTGGCCGCTGTGCATATCGCCCTCGTGCACCGAGCGCAGGATATAGAGCAGATGCCATTCATCGTCCTGGCGCAGGAGAGGCAGAAGCACGGCCGCCGGACGTGGCGTGCTCACCTCGTAGCCCTCGTTCATCACATTTATCTCCGGGTCGGCGTGGCGAGCGGACAGGCGGCGACGAATTTCGTCTTCGCTGAAATCTGGAATGCTGACCATCAGCCCGCCTGGATATGCACCACGCTGGCGCAATAGCGGCAGCGGTTGGCGCGGCCAGCCGCCAGCGGCTCCAGGCTGCCGTGGGCGCCGCAGTAGGGGCAGATGTCTGGGTTGGGTGCGGGCGAATCAGGCAGCGGCTGCGGGGTCAGCTCGGCAAGCCAGGCTTGCAGTTCTCTGGCTTCGGGGCTGTGCTGCAGACCCAACTCAGTGAGGTAGCGCTGGCTTTCGCTGTGCAGTTGCGTCCAGCGTTGCTGGCCGGCGAGCATCTCGAGGCCACTGCGCGCACTCTCTACGGAAGGCTGGACTTGCTCGCCAAGCAGGTACGCGTGGGCAGCTTGCAGGTAGAGCATGGGTGAAGGATAGATGATGCTGCGGTCGTAGGCGCGGCTAGCCATGTCTGCAAAGATGCGGGCGGCGGCGACATGGTCACCGACAGCCAGCAGGTGGTTGGCGCGCTGCAGCTCTTTCTGTTGGCGCGGGTTGAGCGAACGGCCGGGCACCAGCGGCCCGCGTGGCTTGCGCTGGCTGAAGCTTTGCAGGCGTTCGGCCAGCGGGCGGCGGGCGTACGGGAAACGACGACGTTGTTTGCCTGTCATCAGCGCTCCGCGTGCAGACCTTCGGCAAGGCAGCGGGCGAAGATCAGAAAGCCGGTGTGGGCCACCATGGTGTCGGCGGGGCGCAGGCGGCCGGCGCTGGCCTTGTAGTAGCGGTGCATGAGTTCTGAAACCTCAACGAAGCCAAAGGAGTGCTGCTTGAGCGACTCGAGCACTTTGCTGACCTGATTGGTGGTGGGCAGGATGCAGCCAAAGAAGCCGCCCGGCTGCAGGGCGGCGCGCACCTGGGCCAGATAGTCCTCGGGATTGGGCAGGTCAAGAAAAATGGCGGCGATGTTCTTCTCCAGGAAGCCTTCGCCAATGTCGTGCAGGTGCAGGGTCACGCGCTCGTCCAAGCCGAGGTGCTGCAGGTTGCGCCGCGCCATATCCTGAGCCTTGGCGCGGTTCTCGTAGCTGTAGACGTGCCCGTTTGGGCCAACGGTGTGGGCCAGCGCTACGGTGAGCGCGCCAGAACCTGTGCCAGCTTCGATGACTTGGGTGCCGGGGCCGACGCCAAGGTTGAGCAGGATATAGCCGATATCTTTTGGGTAGATCACCTGACTGGCACGTTCAATATCGCGCAGTAGATCATCCAGAGCGGGCTGCAGGATGGTGAAGATAACCCCGCGGTGGGTGCTGATCTGCGTGCCCCATTGGCGGCCGATGATGTCTTCATGCGGGATGACGCCGTGCATGCTCTGCATGCGCTCACCGGTGGTGAGCTTGACGGTGACAGAGTGGCCGCGCGGGCCGGAAAGAAAGGCCAGATCGCCGGCGCGGGCGGTGGGCGCGTTACTCACGCGGCTGCACCACGAATACCCAGTGCCCGGCGACCAGGGCCGCCAGGCTGGCCAGCACGGCGATGCCGAGGAACAGCGGGCCAAGGCGAAAGAGAGTCCAGCCCATTTGTTGAGCGGCGATGTGGCCGCCCCAGAATCCAGCCCAGGCGAGGCCAAGGTAGAGCAGCAGGCGGCCCATGCCGCCGCCGCGCCATAGGTGGAAGGCTGCGCCGAACAGGGTGGCGATGGTGGCGCCGAGCACGAAGGAGGGGAGAGTCATGACAATTTATTTCACAGATAAACACAGATGCTTAGGCAATGAAATCAGATAACCATATCAGCTTTACCGGTTTTGTATCTGTGCTCATCTGTGGATTCCGTCTTGGGTGTCGCAATCAGACCACCGCCCAGGACTTCGCCGTCACGATAGATCACCGCGGCCTGGCCAGGCGTGATATCGCGCAGGGGGTGGGCAAACTCAATAGTGGCGCGGCCATCCGCCAGCAGGCTGACGCGGGCGGGCGCCTTACGGGCACTGTAACGGATCTTGACCTCGGCTTCGAAGGGCTGGCTGGGCGCCTGCCAGCTGACCCAGTGCATTGGCTCTGTGGTGAGCTGGCTGCCGCCCAGTTCCTCTTGCGTGCCTACGACGAGTTGGTTGCTGGCGGTGTCCTTGGCGATGACGTAGAGCGGCTGGGCGGCGGCGATGCCCAGCCCTTTGCGCTGGCCGATGGTGTAGCTGGCTAGGCCCTCGTGCTGGCCGATGGGCTGGCCAGCCATGTTGACGATCTCGCCGGGTTGGATGAGCTGCGGCTGGTGGCGATGCAGGAAGTCACGATAGTCCTGACCGGCCAGGAAGCACAGGTCCATACTTTCTTTTGAAGTTGCGGCGGGTAGCTTGAGCTCGGCGGCGATGGCGCGCACTTCAGGCTTGGTCAGCTCGCCCAGAGGAAACAGGGCGTGCTGCAGCTTGGCCTGGTTGAGCACGTGCAGCACGTAGGACTGATCTTTGTGGGTGTCTACGGCTTCGAACAGGCGCACCGGCTCGCCTGGGTTGCGGGTGAGGCGCACATAGTGGCCGGTGGCCATGTAGTCAGCGCCGAGGGCCAGGGCGCGGTTGAGCAAAAATTCCCAGCGGATCTGGCGGTTGCAGACGAGGCAGGGGTTGGGCGTGCCACCCGCGGCGTAGCCATCCAGGAAGTAGTTCACGACCACATCGTGAAATTCATCCTGGGCGTTGATGGCGTAGAAGGGGATGCCTAGCTGGCCTGCCACGCGGCGGGCGACGCTCATGGCGGCTGGGGTGCAGCAGCGGTTGCTGGCTTCGCGCCCCGGCTCGCTCCACAGGCGCAGCATCATCCCAATGACCTCGTAGCCCTGTTGCTGGAGCAAGGCGGCCGCGACGGAGCTATCCACTCCGCCGCTCATGGCGACGACGACTTTGGGCTTACTCATGAGCTAAACCCTTTAGCCACAGATGAACGCTGATGAGCGCTCTCAAGTTTGCGTGCTCGCTCGATGAGAGCGGGTAGAGCGGTGAGCAGTGCGTCTACATCGGCTTGGGTGGTGTGCTTGCCCAGCGTGATGCGCAGGGAACCATTTGCCCATTCTGGCGTGATGCCCATGGCCAGCAAAACTTCGCTGGGTTGCGGGTCGCCAGTCTTGCAGGCCGAGCCGGAGGAGCAGGCGAAGCCAGCGTCATCCAGCAGCATCAGCAATGCGTTGCCATCCACACCCTTGAACACAAAACTGGCGTGGTTGGCGAGTCGTTGGGTGGGATGCCCGGTCAATTTCGAGTCGTCAATATCATTCAAGACTGAATTGATTATTGTGTTGCGCCAATCGATCAATCGATTAATCGATTGATCGATCTCTGTCTGGGCCAACTCAAACGCCACGGCGATGCCGACGATGTAAGGCACATTGTGCGTGCCGGCGCGCAGGCCGGCTTCATGGCTGCCGCCGGTTTGAATAGGCAGTAGTGGTGTGCCGGCGCGCACAAAGAGCAAGCCGACACCCTTGGGGCCATACAGCTTGTGGGCTCCCAGGCTGAGAAGGTCAATACCGAGTTCGGTGACATTGAGAGGGACATGAGCAGGCGCCTGGATGGCATCGCTGTGGAACGCAACGCCGCGCTCGCGGCAGATGGCAGCAACCTCGCTGATGGGGTTGAGTGTGCCAACCTCGTTATTGGCCAGGATGACTGAAACCAGGGCGGTATCAGCGGTTAGGAGGCGGGTGACATCTTGCGGATGCACCATGCCGTATTCGTCTGCGGGCAGGCGCACGAGCTCAAAGCCGAACTCGGCCGCCAACTGATCGGCCGTACGGGCCACGGCAGGATGCTCCACCGGGCTGACCAGCAGGCGATTGGCGCCGCGCTGGCGGCGGGCGTCCAAGGCTGCGCCGCGCAGGGCCAGGTTATTGCTCTCTGTGCCGCCCGAGGTGAAAAGGAGCTCCTCAGGTTGGCAGCCGAGGGCGGCGGCCAGGCGGCCGCGGGCCTGTTCCACGGCGGCTTCGGCGCGCTGACCATAGCCGTGGACGGAAGACGGGTTGCCAAATTCGGCCTCGAAGTAGGGCTGCATGGCTGCCCAAACGCGCGGATCGAGCGGCGTGGTGGCAGCGTAGTCAAAGTAGCGGCGCGCAGGCGCGTTCATAACGGGGTGATTATAGCGGGGAGTAAACCTTGCCGCAGATGCGTGGCTACGCCACGCCGCAGATGAACCTTGAAACAAAAACTGAAGGCAAGAATTCACAGATAGCCGGTTGCAGGGGCTATTCCAGCCAGAGCTCGCGGATATGGATGTGATATCCGTTGGCTGGCTCAGGCGCGAGATCTTTGATCTCGATGTGCAGAGTAGCTAACTCGGCTTCAGTGGCGGGCAGCTCAATGCTGACGGTGGGATCTGAAGGCAGGTCGGCATAGCTTTGCTTGAGGTCGTGCAAGGTGCCGTCCTCATACGTCAGGAACAGGCTGACTTCAAAGGAGTGTATACCTGCGAGAGTGAGTTCCAGTCCTCGGAGTTGGCGCGGCGGTTCGAAGTCAAATTCAAGGACGAAGGGATTGGCGTCGGCGCCGCGCATCAGCGAGTCAAAGTTGCCGTCGAGGGCGTCTTCAATGCGGCCACCGTCCAGCGAGGAGTAGCGCACCAGCGCCTGGCTGCCGTTGAACTCCACCCATTGGGTTTCGAGGCCGGCGACCGGCTCGATGATGCGCAGGCCTTGGACTGGCGCAGCATGAAACATGGGCAAGCCGGCGCGGCTGGTGTACAGCTGGGCAGGAAAGCGCTCAGCGCAGGTTTCCAGTTGCGCGGCGGGCAGACTTTCGCGATAGCTCCAGATAAGCACTGCAGGGCCTTGCAGGGTGGCTTCCAGCGCGGTGCAGTTCAACTCGTCGGGCTGGATGTAGTGAAAGTTTTGCGGGCGATCCATCTCATCATGGATGCTGATGGGTTCGGGCATGCTGGATTCCCAGCAGCAGCCCACCAGGTAGATCTGCGTGTTCTCAGGCAGCAAATTGGCATAGTCGGTAATGTGGCGGGCGATAGGCGTATTGCGATAAGGCAGGCCGTTGATATATGCGCCGAAGTAGCCCCCCAGGTTGAGGACCGCGATTAACGCCACGAGTGCAGTGACGATGACCGCAGATGTAATTTTGCTCAGCCGTGTTTGTAGCCACATGGAAAGCTGCCACAACCCGCTGGCCACGAAGAGATAGGCGAGTGGCGCCGCGCCGAGGGTGCGGGTGGCGGACGGCACCTCGCTGCTGTTGGCGACCACCAGCATGGAAGGCACATGCATCAGCAGGAAGATGATGAGCAGGATCAGCCCCTCGCGGCGGCGCGGCTGGCGCAACCAGAAGATGATGCCGAGGAGGAAGAATAGACCGCTGAGGAGATCCAGGTGAGGGCGGTGGGCGATGTTGACACGGCTGATGCTATCGCCCTTGATGTTATAAGCGGCCAGCGCTTTTAGTCCGTTCTGGACCAGCTGCCACAGACCGGCTGCGCTGAGCTCGAACTTTCCGCCGAGGTAGCCCTCAGAGGTGAAGGCTACGGCATTCTGCGACACGATCCACATATAAGGTAACGCCAGGAGGAGTAGCATGGCGATCACGCGCAGCCAGTCGCCCGTGTGTACGCGCGGCCCAGTGAAATGCAAGACCAGCATGGATAGGAGCAGAGCGGCAGGTAGCAGGTAGGCGCCGGGGTAGGTGTACAGGCCAAGGATGGAGACGAAGGCAGCCCACAGCAGCCAACGACGCTGCGGCTGCTGGATGTAGCAGACCAGTAGCCAGGCGAGGCAGGCCGCCAGCAGCGGCACCACGATGGGCACATTGCCAAGACGGCTGTGAATGAGAAGCCAATAGGAGATGCCGGCGATGAAAGTGGCCAGGGTAGCGAAGAGCGGCCCGAGTAAGCGCCGGGCAAGGGCGTAGGTGAACGCCAAAGCGCCGAGGCTGATGAGGACCGAGGTGAGCTTGAGGCTAAGATAGTTCAAACCAAACAGCAACGCAGCCGGGGCGGCAAAGTAGTGGAACAGGGGGCCGGTACTGAGCGGGATGTAGAAGGGCCAGCGGCCGTGCACGATATCCCATACGTAAATGGTGGCGGTGCTAATATCGCCAAATACTTCGGCTTGCAAATCCTTCAGGTTCCAAAAGCGCACGGCCGGCACCGCTAGCAGCATGCCCCAGAGTGCCAGAGTGGTTAGCTGAGGGGCGGTTTCCTGCAGGCGGGAAGCCAAGGCTGGCTGGGCCACTCGTTTAGGTGTCTTTTTGGCGGTTCGTTTGGTATGGCTCATCCCGCTGAGTATACGGGAAAGCTGCTGGGCGGCTAGCGTGGAGGGCGTCAGGCTGCTGACAGGCTTTGAGTTCGCGTGGCATTCTGCTATAATCAGCTTGTACTAAAAATCACATTTACAAAGGGACAAGCTGAATGGCCAAAGATATTCGCTTTGGAACTGATGGTTGGCGTGGAATGATCGCCAAGGATTACACGTTTGACGCCGTACAGCGCGCTGCCCAGGGATATGCGACCTACATCAAGAACCACAACAAGGCCTCCATGGGCGTTGTGGTGGGGTATGACAAGCGCTTTCATTCTGAGAATTTTGCCGCTAGTGTGGCGAGTGTATTGGCCGGTAACGGCATCAAAGCCTGGCTAACCAAGGAAGCCACGCCCACGCCAGTGATCTCTTACGCCGTGCTGACCCAGAAGGCTGGCGGTGCAATCAACATCACCGCTTCGCACAACCCGCCGACTGACAATGGTTTTAAAGTGCGAGACGAGAACGGTGGCGCGATTGACCCTGAGGGTCTGGCTGAGATCGAAGCCGCCATCCCCGATACGCTGGCCGCCGTGAGCAGCCTGGATTTTAAAGACGCCCAAACGCAGGGATTGATCGAGATCTTTGATGCGGCTCCCAAATACATTGAGCACTTGCAAAAGCTGATTGACCTGCAGCCCATCAAAGATGCGGGCTTCACCGTGATGGTGGACACCATGTGGGGTAATGGAGCTGGCTGGTTCCCGCGTCTGCTGGCAGGCGGCAAAACGCGCGTGCTGGAGATCCATAACGAGCGCAACCCCATCTATCCGGAGATGGAGCGCCCCGAGCCGATACAACCCAATGTGGATGCCGGGCTGGCCGCCACCGTAGCCAACGAGGCGGATGTGTTGCTGATCACGGATGGCGATGCGGACCGCATGGGGCTGGGCGACGAGAAGGGCCAGTTCATCGACCAATTGCGCGCCTATGGCTTGCTGGCGTACTACCTGTTGGAAGTGCGCGGCGAGCGTGGCCCGATCGTTAAGACGCTTTCCACCACCACGATGCTGAACAAGCTGGGCAAGCTCTACGATGTGCCGGTGTACGACACCGGCGTGGGATTCAAGTATGTGGCTCCCAAGATGATGGAAGTGGGCGCCATGATCGGCGGCGAAGAGTCGGGCGGCTATGCTTTCCGCGGCAATGTGCCGGAACGCGATGGCATCCTGGCTGGCCTGTATGTGCTCGACATGATGGTGAAGCTCAACAAGAAACCGACGGAGCTGATCGAGTGGCTGTTCGCCAAGGTAGGCGCGCATTATTACGACCGCATTGATAGCTTGTTCGAGGGCGACCGTGCCGCGGTGGAAAAACTGATTGTGGACGCCAAGCCTGAGACGATGGGCGGCCTGAGAGTGACCAGCCTGGATACTACGGATGGTTTCAAGTTCAATCTGGAAGATGGTGGCTGGCTGCTGGTGCGCTTCTCTGGCACGGAGCCGAAAATCCGCGTGTACACCGAGACCACACATGTCGATAAAGTGCAGGCTATTTTGCAAGATGGTTTGCGCGTAGCAGGTATTACGCAGTAAATGAATGACACTGATCGATACGCATTGCCATTTGGATTTTGACGCCTTTGACAGTGACCGGGCTGACGTAGTGGCTCGGGCGCAGGAGGCCGGTGTGGATGTGATCGTGAATCCGAGCACTGATATCGCCAACGCCGCCAAGGTAGTCGCCCTGGCGCAGCAGACAACCTGTGTCTATGCTGCTGTGGGCGTGCACCCCAACAGCAGCACGCAGTGGGGTGCGAGCAGCGAAGAAGAGGTGCGCCAACTGGCGCAGCAGTCGAAGGTAGTTGCGATAGGCGAGATCGGCCTGGACTATTACTGGGATGAAGCTCCGCATGATGTGCAACAGAAAGTATTGCAAGCTCAGTTAGAATTGGCAGCAGAAATGGAATTGCCCGTGATCGTGCACAACCGTGAGGCCAGCGAAGACTTGCTGGCTATTTTGCTTGAATGGCAGGCTGGCCTGGCGGCCAGCGGTTCGCGGTTGGCTGCGCGTCCCGGGGTGCTGCATTCATTCTCAGGCGACCAGGCCATGGCCGACAAAGCCGTGGCGGCCGGGTACTTTCTGGGCTTCACCGGCCCGCTGACTTTCAAGAATGCGCCGGTACTGCAGGCGATCGCCAAGCACGCGCCGCTGGAACGCGTGCTGGTGGAAACGGACAGCCCGTTCCTTTCGCCGCATCCGCTGCGCGGGCAGCGCAACGAGCCTGCGCGGGTCAAGCTGGTGGCCGAGAAGCTGGCCGAACTTAAGGGCTTGCCATATGAAGAGATCTGTGCGGCGACCACCGCCAATGCCCGTCATTTATTTGGTATTGAGGCGCAGCAATGACTATGCTGGACTTTCACGCCCAGGTGCAAGCACAGCTCCCTGAAGTTGAGGAGCGCATGCGCCGGGTGGCCGACGGATACCATCCTGAGCTTGGCTATGCCCTGGAGCAGTTGCTTAACTCGGGCGGCAAACGGGTACGCCCCACGGTAACCCTACTAGTGGCGGGCATGCTGAACGCGCCGCACAAGCACGCCGTCACGGTGGCGGCTGCGGTCGAGATGCTGCACACTGCCACACTGGTGCACGACGACCTGATCGATGGCGCCACCCTGCGCCGTGGCGAACCCACATTGAATGCACTGTGGAACTCGGCCGCAACGATCCTGGCGGGTGACTTCCTGTTCTCGCAGGCCGCCTGGCTGGGCTCGCAGGCTGAGTCTGTGGAAGTGATGCAGATGTTCGCCAAGACGCTCTCGATCATTGTCAATGGCGAAGTCAATCAGATCTTCACACGCAACACGTATCCCACGCGGGAGGAATACGACCAACGCATCTATGCCAAGACCGCTTCGATGTTCGAGCTGGCGGCCAAGGCACCTGCACACCTGGCGGGTGTCTTCCCCAAATATGGTGAGTTGCTAAACACCTACGGCAACAGCATTGGTATGGCCTTCCAGTTGGTGGATGATGTTCTGGACTTCTCCTCTGACGAAGCTACGCTAGGCAAGCCGGTGGCGAGTGACTTGCGCCATGGTTTGTTCACCCTGCCGACCCTGTATTATCTGCAAGGCAAGCCTGCTGACGAGCGCGTGCAAGTTCTGCTGGACGGCCACGAGCTGGAAGAGGAGCGGATGGAAGCGCTGATCGGCGACATTCGCTCCAGCGGAGCGCTGGAGCAGGCCAACGAGGAAGCTCACCGCTATGTGCGCGTGGCGCTGGATGCGTTGGAAAGCATGCCGGCTTGCGACGAGCGCGACGGCCTGGCTGACCTGGCTGAATATGTGGTTCAGCGCTTGCATTAAGCTGAGTTTTCGCTAAACTATTCCCTTATTCGTCTGAAACAAAGGAGCCATATGACTCTGCAAGAGCAACTTAACCAGCGTATTGAAAAGAAGGCGCTGCTCAAGCACCCCTTCTACCAGGCTTGGGAATCCGGCGAGCTGCCGGTGGACGCACTGCGCACCTATGCCCGCGAGTATGGCGCTTTCATCGCCACCATGCCTGCCGGCTGGGAGACTCTGAACGACGCGGAGACCGCGCAGGAAGAGCGCGAGCATGCCGAACTGTGGCAGGATTTTGCCGCCGGCCTGGAGACCGAGGTTGGCGCAGCTGAGCTGCCCGCGGTGAGCAAGCTGGTAGCCGACTCGGCTGCCCTGTTTGCCAAGCCGGCTACGGCGCTGGGCGCCCTGTACGCTTTTGAGGCGCAGCAGCCCGATACCGCCAAGAGCAAGCTGGACGGCCTGCGCGCCCACTACAGCCTGCCCGCCAATACCGAGCCTTACTTTGAAGTGCACTCGGCCAACCACCACGAAGCCGCCAAGCTGCTTACCGCCATCAATGGCCTGAACAGCGAGGAGCAGGCTGAGGCCCTGGCTGCTTGCGAGCAGATGAGCGCCGCCTTGTGGGATGCGCTGACTGACATCTACGACAAGCACTGCGCAATGTAGTCTTTACCCCGTAAACCAAAAAGCCGAGCGAAAGCTCGGCTTTTTTTGTTGGCACTATTCCCTCAGTGTAAAGTCAGTTTGTGACATTCTTGGGACATTTGTATCTATTGACTTTCTCGTGCAGCGCGTAGAGTAGGGCGTAACGAGGAGGTACATATGGACACTCATAAAGTATCAGATTGGATGACAAAGGATGTGATCTCTGTGCCGTCCGGCACGACGTTGCCGGAGGCAACCGCGCTCATGCGAGAGAAGCATATCCGCCGCCTACCTGTGGTGGAGAATGGCCAATTGGTGGGCATCGTCACATATGGTGACTTACGCGAGGCGAACCCATCGGATGCCACCGGCCTCAGTATTCATGAGATCAGCTATTTGCTGCAGCGGATCGGCGTGGAGAAATTAATGACGCGCAAGCCGTATACGGTGAGCCCGGACACGGCGCTCACCGAAGCAGCCCGACTGATGTTGCAACACAAGATCGGCGCACTGCCGGTGGTGAAAGACGGCAAGCTGGTTGGCATTATCACGGAGTCTGACATCTTTCGGGCGTTCATGCGCCTGTTGGATCAAGAGCCCGTGGCTGTAGCGGCTGTTTAGCTTCAGCGTCTTACCCTCCTCAAGTGAGCATGCCCCTTGAGGGCATGCTCACTGCGCGGGCTTATTGCTGCAGTGAGCACATTGGCTTTGATTCGCAGCCACAAGAGCCTGATCGCTGCTCCAGAAGAAATACTGCTCACCTATCTCATCTACAAGGCCGCCGCGTTGCAGCATTGCTTTGACGCTGGCGTGCACGCCTGCAAACATGAGCGTACCGCCCTGATCGCGGACCTTTTCATGCAGGCGACGTATCGCCTCTAATCCGGCAGTATCCAGTAGTGGCACTCCCCGCATGGAGAGCACCAAGGCGTGCGTTTTGTGCAAGCCGGAAAAAGCTTCGCTGAAAACGGACGCAGCGGCAAAGAAAAGCGGCCCGGTAACGAAGGCGACATACATATGCTCACATTGCTGCGTGAGGGTGAGCCCGCGTTGCTGCAAGCGGGCCGGGTCTACCGGGCTGATCTCGACTTCCAGACTGGCGATGCGGTTGAGAAAGATCGCACCGGCCAGCAATGAGCCGATGAGGATGGCCTGGGTGAGATCCAGGCTGATCGTGGCCAGCATTGTGATCAAAAAAGCGGCAATGTCGGTCTTGAAGCGATGGCTGAACATGAAACGAATGGCGTGCCATTCGTTCATACGCCAGGCGGTGACCATGAGCACTCCGGCCAGGGCAGCCAGCGGAATGCGCGCCATTAGCGGAGCGAGCAGGAACATGGATAGCAGCAAGCCCAGGGCATGGATAATGCTGGTGAGCCGCGTCTGCCCGCCGGATTTGATGCCAACGCTGGAACGCGCAATGGCAGCCGTAGCTGGCACACCACCGAAGAAGGGAAGCAGCATATTGCCTACGCCCTGGCCGATCAATTCCTGATTGGCTTGCAAACGGATGCCGGTCATATTGGCGGCCACCGCGCCGCACAGCAAAGACTCCACCGCACCGAGTGCAGTGATGGTGAGCGTGGGAGGCAGCAGATCAGGCAGCTGGCTCCAGTCAAAGGTGAGCGGGTTGAAACGATCAGCCAATAGCAGAGTCTGTGGAATGGCGCCGATCTGTTCTGCCTCCCAGCCAGTGACCGCGGCGGCCACTGTGGCTGCAATGATGCCAAGCAGCGATGCAGGCGCGATGCGGTCCCACTTCTTCGGCCACAGCAGCATCAGGCCGATGACCACCAAGCCGATCACAAGCACTTGCCAATTAGGCGTAAAACCACCCTGAAAGTAGCCGAATAGTTTTTGCAGCGCAGTTTCTTTTTCGGCAGTGTGGATACCGAGAAAATTATCGATCTGGCCGATGAAGATGATGAGCGCAATGCCTGAAGTGAAACCCGTAATGACTGAAGAGGGGATGAAGGCAATGAAGCGGCCCAGCTTGAGCAGGCCGATCAGCAGCAACAGAATGCCCGAAAGCAGGCCAGCGGCCCAGATGCCATCCAGCCCGTAGCGGCTGACCAGCACGATCAGCACGGCGCTCATGGCGCCGGTGGGCCCGCTGATCTGGTACGGCGCGCCGGAGAGGGCGCCGATCACCAGGCCAGCAATGATGGCGGTCACCAGCCCGGCAGCGGCCGTGGCGCCGGAAGCCACGCCGAAGGCCAGCGCCAATGGCAGGGCCACGGCGGCGACTGTGAGGCCGGCTAGCAGGTCTTGTCGGAACTTGGTGGGAGTGTAGTTTGAGAACTCAGAACGATAGAGTTGGACAAGCGAGCGCCGCGGCATTTACAGTCCTTTTTTTGTGAAAAACGCCGGCACTATACCACTATTCTGAATAATCCTGGCAGCAATAGAGCGCCCACGTCAAGAGAGCAAGCTACAATAAGACATGCTGCGCAACTCATTATTGTTTGCCATCGCTTGCTCCCTGTTGTACTGGCTGGCGCGCGTCTACTGGAACACTCCCTTATATCTGAATGACCTGGGTGGGCTGGGCTCCTTTCTGAGCGTGTTTGGCACGCTGTATGGCATTTTGGCGGCTTTTGTTGTGTTTGAGGTGTGGAGCCAATACAACCGCATCTCTGGCTTGATTGGCAAAGAAGCGCAGGCGCTGGAGCAATTGTTCCGTCTTAGCTTGTACTTCCGAGACGCCAAGTTGACCGAGCGAATGAAAGCCAGTATCCGCGAATACATCAATTTAGTGGTCCAAGGCAATTTTCGCCAACTTGCGAAAGGAGAGCGCAATGTGCAAAGTGGCTTAGCGCTACGTAAGATCTCAGAGGTCATTCAAAGCGTTGAGTTCGATGACGAGCACGACTCGATTGTTTTCGAGCAGATAGTAGAGCATTATGGCGAAGTGGCCCAATTGCGCACCGAGCGTACGAATGAAAGCCGCAACCGCTTGCCGCGATTTCTCAAGTACTTTATTTACATCGCGTCTGGTTTTGCCCTGATCACTTTCCTGATCATGCCGTTCGAGATGGCGTTGTATGGCTTGTTCTCTGCCTTCGTGATCGGCTTTTTACAGGCCATGGTGTTTCAGTTGATCGAAGAACTGGATAATCCCTTCAAGGGGCATATGCAGCTTACTCCTGCGCCGTTTTCAATTGCTCTCAAGCATATTGAAGAAGATTACTAGCCTGCATGGCTAAGTACGTTGCCTTGTTGCGCGGAATCGCGCCGGCGTTCCCGAATATGAAGAATACAGATCTACGAGCGGTCTTTGAGCAAGAAGGGTTTGCCGGTGTGGAATCTGTGCTTTCCAGTGGCAACATTATTTTTGAATCCTCCAAAGCCAGTGTGAAGGCATGGGAAAGCCAACTGGAGGCCGCTTGGCCCAGGCTGGGCTATAAGTCGACGACGATCATCAAGAGCGAGAAAGAGCTGACCAGGCTTCTGGCAGCTCAGCCTTTCGCAGGCACTTTGCATGGCGAAAGGTCTTACTTGCTGATCACCTTTTTTAAGCACCGCCCAAAATTGGGTTTTGACTTACCGTTCCAGCCAGAGGGTAAGCCGTTCCGTTTTGTGCACTATGCCGAGAAGGCGCTATGCAGCATCACTGACACCAGCATGCCCATGGACCCTGGCGGCTGGATCGAGCGCCGTTATGGCAAAGAAATCACCTCGCGCACGCCGTTGACGATCGAGCGTATCTTGCGCAAGATGACCGGCTAGGACCACTTCTCCCATTTCACGAGTTCATCAAAGTCTTTGCGGCCTTTGAGAAGCTTGGCCAGACGCAGCTTCTCTTTCTCAGCCGGATAACCGAAGGAGATAGCCATCAACGCTTGCCAGTCTTCGGGGATGCCAAGCAGCGCGGCGACCTTGTCGCTGTCGTAGAGCGTGGCCAGGCATGAGCCCACGCCCAATTCGGTGGCGGCCAGCTGCATATAGGCAGCAGCCTGACCCGCGTCGAATAGAGCACCGTAGAACTTCTCGGGTGGGGGCGTGAGGATGAGCACACCCAGGGCCGCGCCCGCCAGGTGGCCGGCGAACTGGCCCAGTTTGCTGACCTGGCGCAGCGTCTCGCGCTGGCGAATGGCGAGGAAGCGCCAGGCTTGGCGATTCTTGGATGACTGAGAACGACGGCCCGCCTTCAGGATGGCCAGCACTACCTCGTCAGGCAACGGCTCATCTGTGAAGTCGCGAATGGCGCGCTTACGGCGGATGGCTTCAGATACTTTCATGGTTGAACTTCTCCTTCGATGAGAGTTAGAACGTGAAGTTCGTTGCCGCTGACGAACGCAAGCCGCCGTCCATCCGGCGACCAGCGTAGCGTATGAACATCTGGCAGAGGTGGGGTGAGTTGCTGAGGCATAGTAGCAGGGTCAAGGGCATCTGCCAGCCACCACAGGCTGCCGTCAGCCGCTATAAAAGCCACTGCGCTGCCTTCTGGCTGCCAAGCTACATGCTCAACCGCAAAGTCAAGCTGGATCTGGCGGCTGGCGCCAGTATCTTGGTTGAAGACACCCAGCACAGCCTTGCGGGTTGTGTACAAGACGCCACTTGGCTGGCTTGGATGCCAGGCCACAGACTTTGAAGGCTGCAGCAGCAGGCGCGTGTTCTCACCGCTGGCTGCGTTCAGCAGCCAGACCTCTGCCGCGGCGACTCCTGCGTTGCGCGTGTACACCGCGTAGGCTTCGTTTGCTGACCAAGCTAGCAACTCTGGCTGCCCGGCAACCGCGGTTACCGCCAGGCTGGGCAGGGCGACCACGTACGCTTCCGTATGCGCTGAAATCTCATTGCGCTCTTGCGTGAAGCAGCGAATCCACAGGTAAGCGGCACCGGCCGAGGACAGCGCGGAGCAGTATGGCGGTAAGTCAATATCCAGCTCGTCTATTAGGCTGATGTAATTTTGTTCGGCAGGATCGAAGATGGGGATGGCTTGTTTTGATTCGGGCAGTTGCAGGAACCAAAGCGCCACTTCTTCAATAAAGGCCTGGCGCTCACCTGGCGCCCAAGATGCCCGGGAATACAGTTCTTCGCCAGGCCCACTGCCGCGTCCCACAACAAAGAAGCCGTCAAAGCTGTCTTGCTGCCAGGCATCGCCTGTCTGCACGTCAGCATATTGAAAACAGCAACCGAAGATGCGCTGTTCATCTGCAGACCAGGCCGGCTTGGAGTGGATTACCGCCATCCAGGCGTCAGAAAGCGGCACGCTCGCGCCCGTCTCCAGGTCGATCCACGCGTCGCCCGCCAGCAAACGCAATCCGCTGGGCGCCAGGCTGAGCGGCGCGCGGCCCGCAAAGCTGGCGGTGATGTTGCCATCCACATCGCGCAGCTGCACCACATCCCCGGCGATTTCAATCACGCGTTGCAATGCAGCAGACCAAACCGGCAGCAGGCAGTATTGCTGCGCTTCGGCCAGCGGCCAGACATGGTGGCTGGCTGTGCTTACAACCATAGGGTGTGCCCATTGCGAGTACGTGCCGTCAGGATACTGCGGCTGCGCCACAACTGGCAGCACGAGAAGATGCTCGCTATCCAGCCAGCGATAAGGCCCAGTAAGGCAATAGTCATGCTCACGGAAGCCGAACGACCAGCCGCTCAGTACCTGCGCTGGAAATTCGCTTGCCTCTCGCCAGCTGAGCGCGGCGAGCACATCTTCGGCGGCAGCCAGTTGCGGTTCTTCATCCGTAGATATAGTGGGAGTAGGGCTGGGCGAGCTGACCGCTATCGTTGCCTGGGGCGCGGCAGTGCAGGCTGCCAGCAAGCAGGCCGCTGTTAGCAGTGGAGCCCAGCGTAGTATGCGCATAGCTAAGCCTAGACCATCCGTCTTAGGCTGGCATGAGCTATAGAGCGCCTGCCTGCGGAAGCACGCGCTCCGCCAGCGATTCCAGCCCGGCAATATCGTCTTGATCCAGCCATTGCAGCATCACCTGCTGGCAGCCGGCCGCGGCCAGCGCCGCCAGTTGCTCCAGCAGCTGGCCGGCTTCGCCGACCAGTGCACCGCGGGCGCGCCATTCTTCGGCGCTGAACGGCGTGCCCGCCAGCTTCTTGTCCAGCTCGACTTGGTTGGTGGCGTAGACGACGCGAGTCATCATGCTACGCTTGACATCGCTGGGCTTGCGGTCTTGCTCCGCCAGATACTTGTCCAGCAGGGGCATGCGTTCGGCGAAGCTTTGCGGGGTTTGGCTGGTGCCGTTCCATTCTTTGGCGTAACGGGCGGCAAGCTTGAGCGTGCGGTGCTTGCCGTTGCCGCCGACAAGGATGGGCGGGCCGCCCGGCCGCTGTGGCCGCGGCAGCAGGATCGCTTCTTTGAGCTGGTAGTGCGTGCCGTCAAAATCGACGGGCGCGTCGCTGGTCAGCAGGTGGGTAACGACTTCCAGCCCTTCTTCAAAGCGGCGCATACGTTCGGGGATTTCCATAAGGTCCAGCCCGAACATGTGATGCTCGCGCTCCTGCCAGCCGGCGCCGAGGCCGAGTACCAGACGGCCGCCGCTAAGGTCATCCACGGCGGCGGCCATGCGGGCGGTCATGCTGGGGTGGCGAAAAGAGAATGGTGCCACCAGCGGGCCGAAGTGGATGCGCTGGGTGTGGCTGGCCAGCCAGGTCAGCGAAACCCATAGCTCCAGCGAATCCTTTTCAGGCGGGTTCATGTTGGTGTAGTGGTCGCTGCGATAGAGCCCGGCGTAGCCAAGATCCTCGGCGGCCTGCGCCAGGCGCTGCCAGCGCTGCCAGGTGAGCCCGTCTTGGCCTTCGATCATAATTGAAAGTTCCATGTTGTCTCCTTGCTTAGCTTAGCAGCGGATGAGCGCAGACAGACGCAGATAAGAAATTCTACCTATCAGCGCTCTTGGGTAGCCAGGAATAGGTTTCTGGCCTTATCGAATACTGGCTTCCATTCTTCGCCTTCGGCATCTGTTGAAAGGCCAATTCCATCGGTGATCGGTTGGCCCAGGAGGGCTTGCGCGGCAACCTGCCCGCAGGCGGCCGCCGCTTCCAGGTCATACCCGCCTTCGAGAATGAGGGCGATCTTGCCCTCACAGTTCTCCTGCGCCCAGTTGCGCAGGGATGCGACAGCGCGGCCGTAGCCGGCGGCGCTGACCTGCAAATTGGCCAGCGGGTCCTTCCAGTGCGAATCGAAGCCAAAGCTCACCAGCAGCATTTCAGGCTTGAAGCTATCCAGCAAGGCGGGGAACAGCTCGCCGTAGGCGGCGTCAAAGGCAGCATCGCCGCTGCCGGGCGGCAGCGGCAGATTGGCGGTGAAGCCCAGGCCGGCACCGGTGCCGCGCTCTTCGAGGCGGCCGGTGCCTGGCCACAGCGGCAACTGCTGCGTGTTGCAGAAGAGCACATCCGCCCGATCGTAAAAGATGTCCTGCGTGCCATTGCCGTGGTGGACGTCCATATCCAGAATGGCAAGGCGGGCTGCGCCCTCGCGTTGCAATAAATGCTGAGCGGCCAACGCCACGTTGTTGAGCAGGCAGAACCCCATGGGCTGCGTGCGGGTGGCATGGTGCCCGGGTGGGCGAGATAGGGCGAAACCGGTTTGGGCCTCGCCACGCCAGACCGCGCGTGCGACCGCCACGGCTCCGGCGGCGGCATTTTGCGCGAGCGGCCAGCTGTGGCGGGTGGTGAAGGTGTCTGCGTCTAGATTGCGCTGTTCGGCAGCATGCTGTTGGATCGTCTGCAGCATATCGGCGCTGTGGACTGCGGCAAGAACATCGGCGGCCAGTGACTCAGCCGGCACTTCGGCGCCTAGCTGCCACAACCCGGCTTCTTCCAAGGCCAGGCGGATGGTCTCAACGCGCTGGGGACGCTCCGGGTGGTTGGGTTGCGAATGGGCACTGTGGCCCTCAGGGTAAAAGTAGGCGATGGGAGCGCTCATGCAGTGATTATAGAATGTTTGATAGGCTAAAATTGTTTTACCTCCCAAATAAAGGAGTTTCGCCATGACAGAAGGAAATCCAACAGAAGAGAAAAGCAAGAAGGCAGCTGCTGGCGCACGGGCTATTTGGTCCGGCGCTATCGCTTTTGGGCTCATCAATATTCCGGTAAAGCTGTTCTCCGCCACGCGTGAGAACGAGCTTTCTTTCAACCAATTGCGCAAGAGCGATCACTCGCGTATCAAGTACTTACGTGTGGCCGCGGCCGATGGGCAGGAAGTGCCATATGACCAGATCGTCAAAGGGTTTGAGGTGGAAGACGGTCGCTATGTTGTGATCGAAGATGAAGATATCAAGAACGCCAGCCCAAAGAAGACTTCGAGTATTGAGATCCTGTCATTTGCAAATGAAGACGAGATCGACAGCGTGTATTTTGACAAGCCATATTACCTGGGCCCAGACAAGAACGCGGCGCGGGCGTACAGCCTGCTGCGCGAGGCGCTGACACGCTCTAAGAAGGTGGCCGTCGCCAAGTTCATTCTGCGCACCAAGGAAAACCTGGCGATTCTCAAGCCGGAAGGCGACGCCCTGATCCTTAACCAGATCCGCTACCAATCAGAAGTGCGCGAGTCTGAGGGGCTCAACCTGCCTGGTGCTGACGAAGTGAAAGAGAATGAGCTGGACCTGGCGCTGAATCTGGTAAACCAACTTACGCAACCCTTTGAGCCCGAGAAATATCAGGATACTTTCACGGCTGAGATCAAGCGCATCATTGAGCAAAAGGCGCAGGGTATGACGCCTGAGGTGGTTGGCGTAGCACCGGAGCAGACCAAGGATGATGACTTGCTTGCCTCGCTGCGTGCCAGCATTGAAGCCAGCAAGGCTCGTGTAGACGCCTAGCGCACAGGTTAGGCGTGGTAGACCCACAACAAAGCCTTCAGGAGTATCGCAATAAGCGCGATTTCTCCAAAACCAGCGAACCCCGGCCAAGTGACGCTGCGTCCGGCGCCGTATCACTTGGCCCGCACCAGGCGCGTTTTTGCATCCAAAAGCATGATGCTACGCGCCTGCACTACGATGTGCGCCTTGAGATCGAGGGCGTGCTGGTGTCGTGGGCTGTGCCGCAAGGCCCTTCGTATGACCCCGTCGTCAAGCGCCTGGCCGTGCGCACCGAAGATCACCCCATGGAGTATCTGGATTTTGAAGGCGTGATCCCCAAGGGAGAGTATGGCGCCGGCCCCATCATTTTGTGGGATCAGGGGGTGTATACAAATATTCGTGGCACGAAGCGCAAGCCGTTCAGCATGAAAGAGTCGCTTGATGCCGGGCTGGTGGAAGTCCGCTTGGAAGGGGAAAAGGTTAAAGGCGAATTTGCTCTCGTGCGTACCAAGTACGAAGGCAAGCAAGAAAACTGGCTGATGGTGAAGATGAAGGATTCCTTCGCCAACCCTGAGTACGACATCGTGGCTGATCTGCCCCTTTCAGTAAAGAGCGGTAAGAGCATCGAGGAGCTTGAGGAGGAAGGCAGCCGTGCGCAGCTGCCTGCCGCGCTGCGCAGCCTACAGCCTGAAACGCTGGACAAACTTGTGCCTGACAGCTTTCCAGGGTGGAAGGAGCCGATGCTGGCATCGCCTGAAGACCGGCCAACTGAGCGGGCAAACTGGATCTACGAGCCTAAGCTCGACGGGCAACGAGCCATCATTTATCGCAAGGGTGGGCAGGTGCAGATGCTCTCGCGCAACAAGCTCATCATCACTGAGCAATACCCCGAACTGGCCGCAGCACTAAAGCAGCATGGCCGCGGCGACTTTGTGGCCGATGCCGAGATTGTCTCCTTTGAAGGGCAACGCGCCAGTTTTGAGCAGATGCAAAAGCGCATGCATGTGCAAAGACCGAGCAAGGAGCTGATCGAAGACGCCCCGGTCTTCATGTATCTGTTCGACGTTACCTACTATGAAGGCTATGACACTACGCGCTTGAGCCAACTGGAGCGCAAGCAACTGCTGCGCGGCCTGGTGGAATACAACGATCCTCTGCGTTATATGGAGTACCAGGAAGGCGGCGGGCTTGAGCTATTTCAGCAAGCCTGTGCCAGTGGGCAGGAAGGTGTGATCGCCAAAGACAGCAACGCGCCTTACCAGCGCAGCCGCTCTAAGAGCTGGCTGAAGTGGAAGTGTGTACGGCAACAGGAATTTGTGGTCGGCGGCTTTACGTTGCCCGCCGGCGGTATGCGCGGCTTCGGCGCGCTGCTGGTGGGCTATTACTCCGAAGGCGGCGACAAGCTGCAATTTGTAGGTGGGGTGGGCACCGGCTATTCAGACGAGGCCATTCGCGATATCCGCCGGAAGCTTGATTCGCTGGCAACAAATGACAACCCGTTCATGCCAGATGATCTGCTGCCCTTACAAGATGTTCAATGGGTGCGGCCCGAGTTGGTGGTTCAAGTGGGCTTTGGAGAATGGACCAAGCTGACCAAGATCCGCCACCCGCGTTATCTGGGCCTTCGCACAGACAAGGATGCACGCAGCGTCCGTCGTGAGGCGACGACTGCAGAGCCTGCCCAGCCAGCAGCGCAGCCAGTACCCGCCGAGGAGCCGCGGGCGGCGGGGGATGAGACCCGCGAAGTGGAGGGGCAGAAGATCAAGATCACCAACCCGGGCAAAATGCTCTTTCCGGATGTGAACAAGGCCCGCGTCATCGACTATTATGAACAGATCGCCCCGGTGATGCTGCCGCATGTGGCCAACCGGCCGATCAGCATGCAGCGCTTTCCCGATGGAATCCGCGCACAAGGTTTCTTTCATAAAGAGGCGCCGGAGTATTTTCCCAAGTTCGTTAGCCTGGTTGAAGTGCGCACCAGTGCCAGCGCGGCCGAGACGCAATTGCAGGTCATGATCAACAACGCGGCCACGCTGGTATATCTGGCGCAACTGGCTTCGTTCGTCATCCATATCTGGACCAGCCAGGCGCCGCTGTTGGATCAGCCTGACAAGATTGTCTTCGATCTTGACCCATCCACTGACGACAGCTGGGATGCTGTGGTGAGCGGGGCGCGGGACATGCGCCGTATGCTGACGGAAATGGGGCTGCCATCCTTTGTGATGGCTACCGGTTCACGCGGCCTGCACGTGTGTGTGCCGCTGGTGCCGCAGCACAACTTTGATACCGTGCTGTTGTTCGCCAAGGCCGTGTGCACCACGCTAGAGCGGCGCGATCCCAAATTCACAACACAGATCCGCAAAGACAAGCGTAAAGGGCGCATATTCTTGGACTATTTGCGCAACCGCTATGCCCAGACGGGGATAGCGCCATATTCGCTGCGCGCCAAACCAGGGGCGCCGCTGGCGGCGCCCCTGGCTTGGGAGGAGCTTGAGGACCCCAGCTTCCGAGCAGACAAGTTCAACGTCAGCAACATCATGCAGCGACTTTCAAATGACGGCGATCCGTGGGCGGGCTTCTTTGCGGCCCGCACTGCGCTGCCAGATTTTGGACTGATCGAGCAAGTACTTAAAGCGTAGGTGATTTAGAATCTACCTATGAGCATTGCACCCGTCAATAACCTTCCTTGTTCACTTGTTTCGCTGAATGCCAATGAGCCCATGGCTGGCACTGCGCCCAAGGCCCAGGTCTGGTTCATGCTGGAATATACGCCACGCTGGGGCAACAAGGCGTGGGAGGAGAGCAGCATTGACCCTGGTATTCGTCAAGAAGTGGATGAGCAGCTCAAACAGATCCCGGGTGCGCGCCTGCTACTGATCAAGCAAAAGGACCACGCTGAGCGCTTGCGATTCTTTGCCGCGGGGCTTGGCGAGCAACCTGTTCTGTACAAGTTTGAGTTTGCCAGTTACGAAGAGCTGGCTGAGTTGGATCTGAGCTCGATCGTTGCCGGGGCTGAGCAATACCAAGCCAATCGTACCAACGAGCAGATTTTGCTGGTATGTACCAACGGCCAGCGAGATGCTTGCTGCGTGCTGCACGGGATCGCCGTGTACAACACATTGCATGCTCAGTTTGGCAATGCTGTGTGGGAGAGCAGTCACCACGGCGGCCACCGCTTTGCCGCCAATCTGCTGGCGTTCCCCAGCGGCCGTTCCTACGGCCGCTTGCGAGCTGACAATGCGCTGGGTGTGGCGCAGGCCATTGCCGAAGGCAATGTGCCTGTGAGGTATTGTCGCGGCTATACCGCCTGGGCAGAGCCTGCCCAGGCCGCAGAACTCATCTTGCGCGAGCAACTCAGCATGCAGCGAGAGGGCGGCTTGAGACTGCTGGCCAGCCGGCCAGAGGGCGCAAACCGCTGGAGAGTGCAATTCGCAACTGACAGCGATGAGCGCGAATTGCTGGTGGAGCGGGCCGAAGGTGCGCCTGTGCATGCTTCATGTGGCGATGAGAAGACAACTCCATCCGTCGAGTACCGCTTGGTGCTGTGAAAGCAAGTGTGGTTAAATTCTGGCTATGAAATCAATCCTTCAAAAACTCAACCTTCAAGACGTCAATTCCGGGGCCTCGTTTGGAGAAGGCCAATGGATCGACGATAAAGCGGGCACCGAACTCATTTCATATAACCCATCCACTGGGGAGCCGATCGCTAAGGTGATTCAAGCTACGCCCGCGGCCTATGACCAGGTGGTCAAGGCATCCCAACAGGCGTTCGAAGGCTGGCGCAATGTGCCAGCCCCCAAGCGTGGGCAGCTGGTGCGCGATCTGGGCGAAGCCGTGCGCGAGCTCAAGGAGCCTTTGGGCGAACTCGTTTCGCTGGAAATGGGCAAGATCCGCGCCGAGGGGCTGGGCGAAGTGCAGGAGATGATCGATATCTGTGAGTTCGCGCTGGGGTTAAGCCGCCAGTTGTACGGCCTGACCATGCACAGCGAGCGGCCCAACCATCGCATGTACGAACAGTGGCATCCGCTCGGCCCGGTGGGCGTCATCAGCGCATTTAACTTCCCCATCGCAGTATGGTCGTGGAACTCCACGCTGGCAAGCGTTTGCGGCGACACAGTCATCTGGAAACCCTCGGAACTGGTGCCGCTGAGCGCGATCGCCACCCAGCATATTTGCAACCGCGTTATGGCTGACCATGGGCTGAACGGCATCTTTAGCCTGGTGATCGGCACCGGCCAGGAAGTGGGCGAGTTGATGATCAACGACCCGCGCATTCCGCTGGTCTCATTCACGGGTTCGACAAAAGTGGGCCGCCACGTCAACCAGACGGTGGCCGGCCGCTTTGGCAAGACCCTGCTGGAGCTGGGCGGCAACAATGCCATCATCGTGGCCGAGGACGCCAACTTGGATCTGGCCGTGCGCGCGATCCTGTTTGGCGCAGTGGGCACTGCAGGCCAGCGCTGCACCAGCACGCGCCGCATCATCGCGCACGAGAGCATTGTGGATGAACTGACCCAACGTCTGGTGAAGGCCTATGGCCAGGTCAGCATTGGTGATCCGTTGGACGAAGGCACCTTGATGGGGCCGCTGGTGACGCCGGCCGCGGTGGAGAAGATGGAGGCCGCGCTACAGCGCGCCAACGAGGCTGGCGGCACAGTGCTGACCGGCGGCAAGCGCATGGAGCGCCCAGGTAACTATGTTGAACCTACGATCGTGCGCATGCCCAAACAGACGGACGTGGTGAAAGAAGAAACCTTTGCGCCCGTGCTCTATGTCCTTGACTATGAGAACGTGGACGAAGCCCTGCAGATCCATAATGACGTGCCGCAGGGTTTGAGTAGCGCTATTTTCACCGACAGCATGCAGACGGTCGAGCGTTTTCTCTCCTCTGGCGGCAGCGACTGCGGCATTGCCAATGTCAATATCGGCACCTCCGGCGCCGAGATCGGCGGCGCGTTTGGCGGCGAGAAGGAAACCGGCGGCGGCCGCGAAAGCGGCTCCGATTCATGGCGGGCCTATATGCGCCGCCAGACGAATACGATCAACTGGGGCAAAGAGTTACCGTTGGCTCAGGGGATCAAGTTTGCAGACTAGCGGATACGCTAAGTGAAGAACAAAAAGAGACGGCCGACCGGCCGTCTCTTTTTGTTCCTTTATCTGCTTTCTATGCGTGCCATCAGCAGCATGTTCAGGGCCTCGCGTGCGGCGGGCAGCGTGCGCATCGCGTCCCAGTTCTCGACAAACTCTTTGGCTGAACGCTTGCTCAATACGGCGAGGAATGGATCGCCGACCACAAGCTCGCCTTTGATGCGGGCGGCGCGCCAGTGCGGCTCAAGCTCGGCCGCGAGAATTGGGTAGGCGGCTTGCAAGCGCTCCTGCGCTTCGAAGAAGATCTGCTGCTGTTCGACCGTGAGCGATTTCTGCTGATAGATCTCAATGATCAATTCAGTGACTGTGTCCCAGTCTGTGGCGAAGGCGGTAAGGTGCGGGTCGTCAAGCTTCTGGAGCAGGCCGTGAGTAACTGGGTTCATCGCAGGGTTGTGGAGACTTACGCGGGATTATAATGCCGCCCGTATGACGGACTACATTCTCGCCGGTGACCTCGGCGCTACCAAGACGAACATTGCCCTTTTTGAAAGCAGCAATCTGCAGGCCGGGCCTCAGTTCACCGAGTCTTATCTGAATGCGGAGCATGATGGCCTGCACGCCATTGTGCGCAAGTATCTTGGCGATAAATCAATAAACATTCGTACAGCGTGTTTTGGCGTGGCCGGCCCTGTGATCGATAACCATGTACGCATGATCAATCTGGATTGGGAAGTAGACGGCGCTGAACTGTGCGCTGAGTTTGGTTGGCAGTCTGCCTGGTTGATCAACGACCTCAAGGCATTGGCCAATGCAGTGCCTTTTCTGCAGCCCGCTGAGATGCACACCTTCCAGGCTGGCGTGCCGGAGCAGGGCGGCAGCATTGCTGTGATCGCTCCGGGCACCGGCTTGGGTATTGGCTATCTCACCTGGGCCGGCGGGCGCTACACTGCCTATGCCACCGAAGGCGGCCACGCCAGTTTTGCTCCGGAGACGGACTTGCAGCATGAGTTGCTGCAGTGGCTGCGGCCTCAGTTTGGGCAAGTGGCTATTGAGCATGTGTGTGCGGGGGTAGGCTTTCCAAATCTATATGGCTTCCTCAAAGCTAGCGGGCATGCCAGCGAACCCGAATGGCTGGCCAGGGAACTAGCGGCGGAGGGTGATGACAACAATGCGATCATCGTCAAGCACGCCCTGGAGCAGACTCCAGGCAGCGAGATCTGCCAGATGACGCTGAAGCTGTTTGTGGAGATCCTGGGAGCCACCAGCGGCAACTTGGCCCTGGGGATGGGCGCAACCGGCGGCGTGTATGTGGGTGGAGGCATCCCGCCGCGCATTCTGCCGGCGCTGCAGCGTTATGACTTTATGAAGTTCTTTCTGGGCAAGGTGGGTTATGAGGAGTATCTTTCTCGTTTCCCCGTCCACATGATCCTGCAGCCCACGGCTGCTTTGCTGGGTGCGGCGGCTTATGCACGGCAGCAGGCAGGCTCGCCTTCCTAAGCTTACACTAATCTACGGCAAACATTTCATTAATACGCCACCCGCACAATGATGTGCGTAGTGGAATCGCCCCTATACGCCAAATAGCCTAAAAAACTGAATACTCAGTGAGAAGGGCTGTGTAGGCCCTTTTTTCGGCTATGGGTTGTGTCACTTTGTTGGCGTCTGTGCCGTTAGCACAAATGTAAGGTTTCGTGAACTGGAAGACTCTGAAGAATACGGAGGCATAGTATCGAATGAGCAATACGATCGAAGCATTTGAAAACGAGGCAATCTCGCTGAATGAAGATGAGGCTCTGGAGCGTTTGATCCGGCTTGGACGCAAGCAGGGCTTTGTAAGCATTGACAATGTGCTGCAACTCGTGCCGGGCGAGCAGCGCCAGTCTGAGCACTTGGAGGAGATCTTTGAGGCTTTGCTGAACGAAGGCATCCCCCTCGTGGAGGATGAGGATACCGACAGCATTGAGCTCTCCGAGGCTGATGAAGACGTCGAAGACGAAGAGCCGACCAACGAGCGCAGCAAGATCTACGCGCCGGATGACCCGCTGGCCGAGGCCGAGACCGGGGACCTTGTGCGCCTGTACTTCAACGAAGCGGCCAGTGTGCCCCTGTTGACAGCCGCCGAGGAAGTGGATCTGGCCAAAAAGATGGAGCGCGGCAACAAGGCCCGCACTCAACTGGCCCAGAAAGGCCTGAGCGCGGCCAAGCGGGCTGAGTTGCAAGAGGCGGTGCAGGTGGGCTGGGATGCCCGCCAGCACATCATCGTGGCAAATAGCCGCCTGGTGATCAGCATCGCCAAGAAGAACATGAACCGTGGCCTGCCGCTCATCGACCTCATCCAAGAAGGAAACATTGGTCTGATGCGCGCGGCCAAGAAGTTTGACTACCGCCGTGGTTTCAAGTTCAGTACCTATGCTACTTGGTGGATCCGCCAGGCGATCACGCGGGCGATCTCCAACAAGTCGCGCACCATCCGCATTCCTGCGCACATGGGCGACAAGATCGCCAAGATGATGCGCATGAAAAACACGCTGAAACAGGAGCTGAAGCGTGAGGCCACGCTGGCTGAGCTGGCCGAGGCGCTGGAAGTAAGCGCTGAGGAGATCGAGCTGATCACCACCGCCGGCTACCAGCCGCACTCGCTGGAGACCCCGATAGGCAGCGACGAGGACTCAGTGCTGGGCGAGCTCATCGAAGATGAGACTGCCCCCTCGCCAGAGGAAAGCACCGCCCAGTCCCTTCTGGAGCAGGACCTGGCTCGCACCATTGACGAAACCCTGCCGCTGCGTGAGGCGCGCATTCTGCGCTTGCGCTTCGGCTTGGATGACGGCAAGGTGCATAGCCTGAGCGATGTGGGCCGCAAGCTGGGTGTCACGCGTGAACGTGTGCGCCAGATCGAGGCCCAGGCTCTGCGCAAGCTGCGTGACCCGCGTGTACGCTCCCGTCTAAAGGATTACGTCAACTAAACGTTGACGTTGTAGTAAAAAGCCGCCGCACGTATGTGCGGCGGCTTTTTTGGTGGCTTGCTGTCTAGCTACGTTTTTTATAGCGTACAAGCGTGGAGGTGGGCTTGCTGGAGCCGCCCCGGTTCACGCCGATCGACTCGAACGGGGTTACCAGTTCGAGGTCGTACTTTCGGAACAGCAGCGCCAGGATGATGGACATTTCGGTGCGGGCGAAGTTCATGCCCGTGCATTTGTGGAGGCCGCCGCCGAAGGTGATGAGCTCAAAGCCGCGGCCCTCGCCGCGCTCGGTAAAGCGGGCGGGGTCGTAGGCGTAAGGCTCCGTGAAGTACTCGGGGATGAAGTGGGCCGCCGCGGTGGAGGTCATCACAAACCAGCCGGCGGGGATGCGATAGCCGTTCAAAGTGATGTCTTCCTGCACTTCGCGGATCAGCGTCTCGGCAGACGGGCGCAGGCGCCCGGTTTCCTGAACGGCGGCGTTGATCTGGGCAATCTCGCGCATATGAACGTGGTTCACTTCGGCTGAGGTGCCGAGGACGCGTTGCACTTCCTCCTGCACGCGGGCGCAGTGCTGTGAATCGTTGATGAGGTGGATGATGGGCCAGGCGGCCTGGCCTGCAGTGGTCTCATGCCCGGCGAACATGAGGGCGGCGAAGAAGTTGGCCACGATCTCATCCGGCAGCGGCTCGCCGGAGTTATCAGGCTGTTCCAGCAGATACTGGAAGCCGTCGGCTACAGGCTGCTTGCGACGCTCTTCGATGAGTGGCTGCAGGATGGCGCTGATCTTCTCCTTGGCGGCATCGCGGCGCTTGAACTTGGGCAGGGGCAAGTTGTAGAGCAGTGGGTCGAGCGATTCGCTCAATGCATCGTACTGCTCCCAGAAACCCTCGGCTTCCAGGCGGCGGTGAACATCTTCGCCCAGGAAGCAGCGGCCAGCCACTTCTTTGACGATGTGCGTCATTTCTTCAGTCAGTTCGATTTCACCACTGTCGCCCAAGCGCCCCAGCCATTCATTCACCACTTGGCTCATAACGGGCAGGTAGCTGGCCATCTGCTCACGAGTAAAGAGACTGTGCAGGATCGGGCGGTGCAACTTGTAAGTTTCGTGCGAGCCGAGGAAGGCAATGCGCCCGAACATGGCGGCCAGGAACTGGTATGGCTTCTCCATGCTCAATTCTTTGTCAGTGCTCTTGAAGAAGAAAGATTGTTCTTGAGGCCCGACAAGGATGGCCATGGGTTGGCCGAGCAGCTTGATGCCAAAAACATTGCCATGCTTGTTGTAGCCGCGGCGGAAGAACGCTTCCTGGTCGCGATAAAACTCGATGGCATGGCCAATGTAAGGCAATCCGCCACTGAGCATGGGCGGGGTGGGCAGTTTGGAAGGAGTGCTGACTGTTTCGGTATTGATCATGAAGGCAGTATACGCCTTTGTGAACATTGTCACTTAAACATTGGGTTAACGGCTATTCCCACAAGATAGCCAGACGTGCCAGCACATCACTCCAGCCCTGGCGCAGGTCAGCGCCGTCACCGGCTTGCGGGGCAAGGCAGTGGGTGAGACTAAGCGTCACGCCGTTGTCGGCGGGTTGGATATGTATCTCAACTTCTTCCTCAACAGTGCTGATGCCGTCATTCATCCAGTTCCAGGTGAAGCGCAGATTGCTATTGGGATCGAGGGCGGTGAAGCGCCCGCGCGCACCGATGCCAGCGGCAACCGAGCGGATGTCATATTCGCCGCCTACGCAGGCATCAATGCGATAGGAGGTGTCGCTGATGTGCGGCCACCACCAGCGCGCCAAGCCCTCGACCGTCGTGAGGGCCGCGTAGACCTGTTGTGGGCTGGCGTTGGGGATGTACTGTGTGATGGCGATGGTGTTACCGCTCATTTCAGTTCCAGCATGACCGGGCAATGGTCTGACCCGGTTACTTTGTCAAAGATGGTGATGTCATTGACCTTCTTGAGCAAAGGCTTGGAGACCAGAAAGTAGTCCAAGCGCCAGCCGATGTTGTTCTGGCGAGCGCTGGGAAAGCGCGCCGTCCACCAGCTGAATTGCTGCTTATTGGGATACAACTCACGGAACGTGTCCACCAGCCCCGCATCAAAGAACAGGCCCAGGGCGGCACGCTCTTCCGGCATGAAGCCTGAGGTTCTCTGGTTCTCCTTTGGGCGGGCGAGATCGATCTCGTTGTGAGCGGTATTGAAGTCACCCGTAAGGATCAGATTCTCGCCCGCCTTGTGCAACTTCTTGATGTGCTTGAGCAGCGCATCGTAAAACTCCAGCTTGAATTTGACGCGTTCCATGCCGGTGGTGCCGCTGGGGAAGTAAACGTTCAGCAGGGTGAAGTCGTCAAAGCGGGTTTGAATAACGCGGCCCTCGATGTCAAACTTGGGCACGCCAAAACCAATGATGTCTTCCTTGCTCTTTTTGGCCACCATAGTGGCCACACCGCTGTAACCAGGGCGCTCAGCCGGGTTCCAGGCTACGGTGTAGCCTTTGAAGGTTTCCATCTGGGCATCGGTAAGCTGCTCAGGTTTGCTCTTGATCTCTTGAAGGCAGATCACATCCGGCTTCTGCTTCAGGATCCACTTCCAGCCATCTTTCTTGAGATGGGCGCGCAGCCCGTTTACGTTCCAGCTAATCAGTTTCATGCAGCCTCCTGCGTGGTGCTGATTCTACCTGAGGTGCTTGCGGCGGAGCAGCGGGCGAGTGCGCATGCTAAAATGCCACATCATGGCGAACATTATCCAGGCTGTACGCGGCACACAAGACTACTACCCGGAAGACATGGCGGTACGCTCCTGGCTGTACGCCAAGATGCGTCAGGTCTCTGAATCTTTCGGGTATCAGGAGTATGACGGCCCGTTCCTTGAGCGTTTTGAGCTGTACGCGGCAAAGTCTGGCGCTGAGCTGGTTGAGAAGCAGTCTTACGTTTTCGAGGACCGCGGCGGCGAACGCATCACCCTGCGCCCGGAATTGACGCCAACCTTGGCGCGCATGGTAGCCACGCGTCAGCGCCAGCTTACCTACCCGCTGCGCTGGTGGTCTTTTGGCCCGTTCTGGCGATACGAGAAGCCTCAGAAAGGGCGCACGCGCGAGTTCTTCCAGTGGAACATCGACATGGTGGGCGAAGACTCGCCCGAAGCCGATGCCGAACTGGCCACGATCGCAGCTACGTTCCTGAAGGCGATCGGGCTCAACGCCAATGAGACGCAGATCCTGGTCAATAATCGTCAGCTCATGCAGGCCGAGCTTGAAGCCCTGGGGATTGCCGGGGACCTGCGCAGCGAAGTCTTTGGCCTGATCGACCGTAAGGACAAGCTGAGTGCCGAAGCCTGGCAGGAGCGCGGCAAAGAGCTGGGCTTGGATGCGGCCCAGATGTTGGGCTTAGAGAAGCTGCTGGGGAATCTGGAGCTTTGGCAAAAGTCCGAATCAATGCAGCGTTTCTTCAAGGCTGTAGAAGCGCAGGGTGCGGCTGACTATGTGCGCTACGCGCCTCATATTATTCGCGGGTTGGACTATTACACCGGCACAGTCTTCGAAGCCTGGGATACCGCCGGCGAGTTCCGCGCCATCTTCGGCGGCGGACGCTATAACGATCTGGTGAATGCCGTAGGCGGTGACCCGGTGCCGGCGGTTGGCTTTGCTGTGGGCAATGTGGTCATCAGCCTGCTGTTGCAGGCGCTAGGCCACGCGCCGGATGTCAGCGGGCGGGCGCCGATTTATGTCACCGTGTTCGACGCGGATGGACTGGCAGCCTCCCTGACATTGGCGAGTGAGCTGCGTGCCGCCGGACTCAAGGTGACGAGCCACCTGCAGGCTGACAAGTTGCAAAAGCAGTTCAAGCAGGCTGACCGCAGCGGGGCGCGGGTGGTGCTGGTGCTTGGCCCAGACGAGCTTGCACAGAAAACTGTAAGCGTAAAAGACTTGCTGACTGGTGACCAGCGCAGTATGGCTCGTGCTGACCTGGCGGCTGAGCTGGGCAAGTTGCTGGCCTAGCCCGCAAACCAACAGTCTCCATGATAAAATAGCGTCTTCTTGGTGGATGTAGCTCAATCGGCAGAGCACCGCATTGTGGATGCGGTGGTTGCGGGTTCAACTCCCGTCATCCACCCTGGCGAAAACAAATCGGCCCCTAGGCCGATTTGTGATTTAAGCTAGGAAAGGCTGCGTGGCGCTAACAGCAGCGCCTGGCCTTGCTTGCCTACGTTCTCCAACGCGCCCATTTTGCGCATGCAGTAGCTGAGCCGCGTGCTTTGCCATATCGGAATGCCCATGGCTTGCGCCATCTGCTTGTGTGTAAATGGGCTTTGCAGCTCGCGTGGCAGCAGGCGCAGGTAGTCCTTCAAGTTGCGGAAGCGATGGCTGCCAGTGACCTCAAGTAAGCGGCGGTCTGCAATGCTCCAGTGCTTGCGCCGCCAGCTGCCAGCGCCATCATCCTGCCAGATCTCCTCCTGCTGCGTAAATACCGCCATGCAAGAGAAGTTAGGGTGCGCCGCCAAGTGGGGGATATACAGCAGCTCATCAAACAAATTTTCAATGCGCCCATGCTTGGGCGATTTACGGCGGCTGAGTTGTTTGCCGCGCTTGTTCTTGCGCACGATCCATTTGTCCTGAGCAATTGGGTGCACTAGCACTACTTTGTGATTCTCCAGCAGGCGGCCGAGCTTGGTCTTGAGCGCGCTAAAGTTGGCGGTCTGGATCTCGATGAGGAGGCTGCCACGCACAATGTCGATCTGGTAGCCGTCCACGCGCTGCTCAAATGCGTCGCCCGGCTTCGCCAACCAGCGTTTCAGCCCCGCGTGCAAGCTTTGCTCGGTCAGGGTGCCAATGTGCGTGCCGGGCTGCATCATTGGCGCTCGCCCTTCTCTTTCCTCAGGCCGCTGGCGGCCACCAGGCTGCCAGCCCCAAAGCGGTCCTGCAGGCTCTTGAGGGCAGTGTCCAGGCGCTCTTGTTTTTCAAACTCTTTCGGGTTCCAGTCCCATAGTTTGGGCTGAAAGCTGGGCGGAGTGAGATTGCTGGCACGCACACCCAGCAGCCTGACTTTGCGGCCTCTCCAGTGGGCGGCCCAAAGCTTGCGGGCGGCTTCTTCGATAAGCTTGGCATCCGAGGTTGGGTCAGGCAGGGTGAGTTGGCGGGTGATCTTGCTGAAGTCTGGCCAGCGGATTTTGATGGCGACTGTATTGCAGTGCAGGTTGAGCTTGCGCAGCTGCTTGCTGATGGAAACACATTGATGACTGAGAACCTGCAACAGCTCGGCTTCGTCATTGATATCGCGCGCAAAGGTCTCTTCATGGCTGACAGACTTGGTCTCGTGGCTTACATGCACCGGGCTTTCGTCAATGCCCTGAGCGCGAAAGTGCAGCGCTGAACCGGTTTGGCCAAGCAGGCGCACCATGTCCTGAAGCGGGTAGCGGGCAATATCGCCAACCGTGCGCATACCCAGCGCAGCCAGGCGTTCGGCAGTCTTTGGCCCGATGCCCCATAGAGCATCAGTTGGCAGCGGGTCGAGGAAAGCGGCTTCCTGCCCGTGGGGCACCACCTGAATGGCAAATGGGTAGTTGCCAGTTTTTACGCTGGCCTTGCCCACGTTGGTGGCAATTTTGGCTACTAACTTATTGCTGGCAACGCCTAGCGAGGCAGGCAAGTGCAGGTGATCGCGGATCTGGGTTTGCAATTGTTTGGCGTACACCAAGCCTGGCTCAGGCAAGTGGCTGATGTCGATAAAAGCTTCATCGATCGAGATGGGTTGCACCAAGTCTGAATAGCTGCCCAAGAGATCCATCACCTTGTGTGACATGTCTGTGTAATCTCGAAAGTGATGGCGGACGATCTTGAGCTCAGGGCACAGGCGCAGGGCGCGGGCCATGGGCATGGCGGAGTGAATGCCGAACTTACGAGCGGCGTACGAGCATGTGGCCACTACCCCGCGGCCCTCGGGGCTGCCGCCTACCGCGAACGCAATGCCGCGCAGGCTGGGATCGCGCAGTTCTTCCACTGCGCAGAAGAAGGCATCCAGATCTAGGTGGATGATAGTGCGCGGAGGCGAGTGTATCTCGGCGTGCATAAGACCGGATTGCGTATAGCCACACTCTGGATGGGCTCTAGATCACAGCCTGCTCTTTAAACTGCTCGATGGCAGCCACATCCATGCCTAGCTCGTGCTGCAGGATGTCGGCAGTGTGCTCGCCCAACGCTGGCGGTGGATAGCGAAGTTGCATGGGACTAGTGGGCACTTTGAGCGGCGAGGCCAGCATGTTGATCGCCTCGCCATTGCTTAGCTGGCCGTGCAGCACCATCTCACGGGCCAACACTTGCGGATCGGTGAAGACCTGGTCAACTGTGTTGATGGAGCCGGCAGGCACACCTGCCTGTTCGCACATCGCCAGCCACTCGGCCACTGGCCGAGTGGCGAAGAGCTCCTCGAGCACAGGGATGAGCACCTCGCGGTTCTCGACCCGCTTGGGATTGGTAGCGAAGCGCTCGTCTTGCGCCAATTCAGGGCGGCCAGCGGCCGCGCAGAACTTGGTCCATTGCCCGTCGTTGCCGCTGGCGAAGGCGAAGTAGCCATCGCTGGCTTTGAAGGACTGGTAGGGCACGATATTGGGGTGGCCGTTGCCATAGCGGCGCGGGGGTTTGCCCGAAATCAGATAGTTGCTGGCCACATAGGACAATGTGCCCACTTGGGCGTCGAACAGCGAAATATCGATTCGCTGCCCCGTTTTCTGGCGCTCGCGTGCGAAAAGCGCGGCAGTGATCGCATTGCACGCATAAATCCCCGAAAGCAGGTCGGCAATGGCCAGACCGACGCGGACAGGTTCGCCATCAGCCGGGCCGGTAATGCTCATCAGGCCGCCGCGCGCCTGGGCGATGAAGTCATAGCCGGGCTTGTGGCTATCAGGCCCGCTGTAGCCGTAGCCACTGATCGTGCAATAGATAATGTCTTTGCGCAGCGCTTGCAGCTCCGGATAGCCCAGGCCTAGGCGTTCCAGCGTGCCGGGCTTGAAATTCTCTACCAGAACATCGCTGGCGGCGATCAGCTGGCGCAGGATCTCGAGGCCTTTGGGGCTCTTCAGGTTCAGGGTCAGGCTGCGTTTATTGCGGTTGGCGGAGATGAAATAGGCGGAGATGCCGCCTTCGGTAAACGGCGGGCCCCATTGGCGGGTGTCATCGCCTTTGCCGGGCGCCTCAACTTTGATGACATCGGCGCCCATATCGCCCAGCAGCATGGTGCAGTAGGGGCCAGCCAACACCCGCGTCAGGTCAAGCACACGAATTCCGTCCAGCATCCCAGTCATTTTAGCGGTCATAGGCTGATTATAGTTCATATATTCTATTATCTTTCGGCGTAGCTTTTGATGTTTCTGTGGGTTGTAAACTTGCAGTATGTTGAACATCTTTCAACCGAAGGAGGTGCGTGGGGGCGTCTTGCATACTGTTTCTTCCTACAGTAGGTCCCGCTTTTATTCACTATTTTTGAGGAGAGTATATGGCTGCTAATCAGCGCATGGGCTATTTGCCCAATGAGACCCCGCCCATGGGTCAGCTTATTCTTTTGGGCTTCCAGCACGTCATCACCATGTTCCCGGCCACCGTTTTGGTGGCTGCTTTGTGTGGCTTCCATGTCAACACCGTGCTGTTCGCTTCCGGTGTATCCACCATCGTGGCCCTGATCCTGTCCAAGATGGGCATCGGCAAGTTCATCCCGCTGTTCTATGGCTCGAGCTTCAGCTACATCGCCGCTTACGTAGCGGTGGTGACCGCCATGACCGGCGCTGCGCCGGCCTTTGGTGTGCCCGCTCCGGATGAGGTGATCAGCACCATGCAGGCCGGCATCATCGTCACCGGTTTGCTCAACATCGTGCTTGGTTTCATCATCCGCGCAGTTGGCAAGAGCGCGCTCGACAAGGTGCTGCCTCCAGTGGTGACTGGCTCCGTGGCCGCCATCATCGGTTTCGGTCTGGCCTTCGCCGCTCTGGGCATGGCTGCTGCCAACTGGGGCGTTTCCCTGGCTACGTTGTTGGTGACCATTCTGTTCTCGGTCTACTTGCAGAACCGTGGCTTCCTGGGCATGCTGCCTGTGCTTCTCGGAGCGGTGGCTGGTATCGCTCTCTCTGGCGTGCTAGCTCCGGGCTCGGTGAACTTTGCCGGCGTGGCCTCGGCCCCTCTGTTCCAGCTGCCGCACTTCACCTTCCCCGCCTTCGGCGGCGCGTTCGTGGCGACGGCGGTGTTCAGCATTGCCATCATGGCGATTGCAACCATCCCCGAATCCACTGCGCACCTGTACCAGATCAGCCTCTACGTTGACCGCTTCGCTGAGGAGCGCAAGGCCAAGAAGTATGAACTGGACAAGCACATTGGCTTCAACCTGATCCTGGATGGTGTGGGTGACGCGGTGAATGGCCTGTTGGGCGCCACCGCTGGCACCAACTACGGCGAGAACAACTCGCTGATGGCCATCACGCGCAACTACTCCGGCCCGGCTCTGATCGCCGCTGGCGCGCTGTCCATCCTGCTGGCCTTCGTTGGCAAGCTGGCCGCGCTGGTGAGCGCTGTGCCCCTGGCTGTGAGCGGTGGCTTGGCCATCTACCTGTTCGGTGTGATCGGCATGCAGGGTATCGCCCTGATGCAGGAGCACAAGGTGAGCATGTTCGACCCGCGCAACCTGGCCGTTGGCGCCATCATCATGGTGGTGGGCATCGGCGGCAACATTGGTTACGATGGTGGCTTCCTGCCCATCCCGTTCCTGCAGGGCATCTTCCCCAGCGGCCTGCCGGCGATCGCCACTGCGGCCGTGTTGGGTATTTTGCTCAACGCCATCTTCCTGATCTTTTCCCCTGGTGGGGAAAGCCGTGCTACGGCTAGCAAGAAGAAGGCCGTCAAGAAGGCTGCTCGCTCCAAGAGCCGCCGCTAGTAGTTTGGTTTCACTGAATCAAAAAAAGAGCAGCGCATTGCGCTGCTCTTTTATTTCAACTCACGCTGCAGAAAGCTGGCAAACCGAGTGGGCGGGCGCCTGAGCAGAGATGCCAGGGTAGTGGCGCTGGCGGCAAAACCGTGCTGATCGTACCAGGCGAACATGGCTGCTAAAGTATCGCGCGCATAGGCGGGCAAATGCTGGTTGGCAGCCAGCCACTCCGATAGTGGTTGCTGCACAGCAGCCACGCTTCTTTGGATGAGCCCCGCAACTTGCCTGGCCATCTGGACTGAGCTTAGGGCTTCCGGTCCGGCCAACGGATACATTGCACCGCTATGGCCGGGCTCAAGCAAAACGTGTGCGGCTACCGCAGCCACGTCGTGCAGGTCCACCGGAGTAAACAAGGCATGGGGCGAATAAGGCACGCTGTATTCCCCGTGCGCCCGCATATCTTCCAGATAGGGCAGGATGTTTTGCATGTAGCTGGCGGGCTGCAGGATAGTGAAATCCAGACCAGATTGAATCAGTGCTTCTTCCACGCGTAGTTTCTGCCAATGGTGGGGCATGGCTTCGATCTGGGGATAAAGCACCGAGTGATACACGAACCTACGTACGCCGGCAGCCCTAGCCGCGGCAATCCAAGCCGCTCCCAGACTAGCTTCGTCTGGATACACATTCGGAGCGATGAAATAAACGGCCTGAACGCCTTGCAGTGCAGCCGCAATGGTTGAACTTTCTGCCAGGTTGCCCAGCATTACTTCGCTGGCAGGAACCTCAGCAATCTTGCGCAGCAGGGCACGTGTGCTTGCGCCGCGGGCGTGCAGTGCAGCAAGCACGGCGCGGCCGGTCTTGCCGCCTGCGCCTGTCACCAGGATCACGGTTGCCATCCTTCCAGCACGCCAAGGAAACCGGCCAACGCGTCGGCGCCAGAGGTGTGCCCGGTGGGCAGAATTCTCATCACAGCTATCTCTATCGCCTTAGGGTTCTGCGCAGCAATCGCATCGATGAGCTGGTGCCAAGGCGCGGCGGCCTCGCCGCGGGCGCCGGCCGCCAGCCAGGCGGCAGAGAGGGCATGAGTGCGTTCGGTTGCGATGGCAGCGATCTCCTGGGCGGTTTGCTCGGCGGCGATCGGCGGCTGGGTGGCCCACAGGCCGTACATCGCGCCCAGCAGCAGATCGTCACCGGCTGGCGTGAGGCCCGGGCCGAGCCCGGCCAGCTTTTTGGCAGCCTCGCGCAACTTGGCGCCGTCTGGCTGCTTTAGAGCCGCGAATAGCAGCGGGATGTTCTGCTCGGCGGCCTGCAGAATGCGTACTGGCAGCGATGAGCTGGCCAGCGGGTTCAACACCAGGCGGGCCAGGCTGTCTTCAGGTGAATGCTTGGCCAACAACTCCGCGATCTGGCGAGCGGCTGGCGCAAGGAGCGCGGGCTGCGAACCCAGGGTTTGCCAGTTTGGCGTCGGTTGCCACAGCGGCGCCTCTTCGGCATCGATGAGCCAGTCCTGCAGCCACAAGCCATTTTCGAAAACCAGCAGGCTGGCGTCCGCCTGAACATCCGAAGGAAAATCTTCAAGAACAATGGAGAACGGTCCATCCCCCAGGTCTGCGCTGACCAGCGAGAGCACATGGGCATCCTCGTTGACCAAGTTGACGACGCTTTCGAAGGCGTAGAGTACACGGGCGTGTTGGGTACTCTCCAACCAGCGGCGGGCAGCGGGGGCAATGGAGATTGCACGCAGACGCCGATCAGGCGTTGCGCTCATTGCTGGATCAGCGCGCCGTGGCTGATTACGTGGACAGGCGCGTGGTGGTAGCGCAATGCTTCGCGCACGTTGGGAGCGTCAAGCACCACCAGGTTTGCCGGTGCGCCAACTTTGATCTCAAAGTCTTGCAAGCCAATTGCTTTGGCCGCTTCGGTGGTGACCAGGCTGTAGAGTGTCTCCATCTCGGTGCGTGATGTCATCCACAGCAGGTGTGAGGCCAGGAAGGCAACCTCCAGCATGTTGTTGTGGCCATAAGGATAATACGCATCGGAAATATCGTCTTGCCCAAGGCAGACGTAGGCATTCTCTTCCAGTAACTCTTTGACACGCGCATGCAGCGGACCGGTTTGCGGATCGCTCACCACGTACATGCGTGCCTGCTTGAGCAACGCGATTACTTTTTGCAAATACGGCACTGGATATAGTGCCATGGCACGCGCATGGTGGGCCAGCACGCGGCCTTGCCAACCTTGTTTGATCGCGGCCAGCGCCATCATCTCCAGCGTGCGCAGGCCAGCGTCGCCAGCATCATCCACAAGCATGGAGACAGGCTTATCGAACTCCTTGGCGATGACGAACATGGCATCTACATGATGTTGCGCGTCGGCATCGGTGAATTCGATCCATGGAATTCCGCCGACCACATCGGCGCCGTGCCTCATCGCCTCGCGGATCAATTCCTCGGTGCCGGGCTCGCGGCCCACGCCGTCTTGCGGGAAGGCGACGACTTGCACATCTACGATGCCCTTGAATTCTTCGCGGGCTTTGATGAGCGCTTTTACGCCGATTAGTTTGGCCTTGGTGTCTACATCTGCAAAGGCGCGGATATGCGTGTTGCCATTCTTCGCTGCAAGCTTGAGCGCTTTTCTTACGTTGGGCAGGATCCAGCTCTCGTCGTATTCGGCCTTGACCCGGCTAGCGAGTTCGATGGCGTTCATGGCCTTGCCCATGCCGGCGCCCTGGTAGCTTTGCAGGGCCAGCTCATCCATGCGGTCGAGGGTATAGACCTTGTCGAGATGCAAATGGGCGTTGACGAAGGATTCGGTCACCAGATTGCCGCCAGCATCTAGTTCTATATCGGCGCTGCCTTTGATGACCTTGTCGATAGCGGCGATGCGGCCATCTTGCACAAGCAGCGAGAAGGTTTCGCCGGCTGGCCGGTTGCGAAGCTGGGCGTTGGTGATAAGAATCTTAGGCAATGGCATCACAGGCTCCTGCTATTGGGAATCAATATATGAGTCTAGCAAATGTTGGTACTCACCAGTGTTCATTTTCCATATAACCGTAAAGCGTTGCAACGACCAAATATCGCCCTGCACCAGCAGAGAAAGTCTTTCCCAAAAAGCGGCAAGGTGTGGGTTCTCAATCTGATTCTTGTTTAGTAAGAGGGTCTGTCTGTATCCATTGGGGACGCGTCGCTCAAAGTGCCCAATACGCCAATTCTCCGTAAAGTTCGCGGGGAGTTTTGAGAGCAGCGGGTCAGCCAGGGCGTATTCATCGATCAGAACATAGTTTGGGCCAAGTCTATATCCCGCCAATCCGATGCTATCCAGCACTAGCACATCCCTCGCCAAGTCTGGAGTTGTGCGCCAATCCAACCAATGACTCCTGGCCAACTCCTGGCCAGAGAAATTGCGCAAGAGAGATGTTTGTGCAAAGAATACAGCACGCTCATCAGCTATTTGTTCGTCATAATAAGCTTCTACCGGGATAGTCTGCCCATAATTTAGATTGGCATACAGTGGCGAGCGCTCGTTGAACAATCCAACTAACGCGATCGCAACCATTGCGGCCAGGGTTACCCTTTGATAAGGGTAGGTGATTAGGATTCCCACAGACATGACCAGTGGGGCCACCAGAAAGCGGCCACTCATGAAGTCACCACCTATCCACATAATGTATAGCAGGTAGGTCAGGATGCCCACTGCAATGACGCCTCGCCGCGGCTCGCGTTGAAAAGCTGCTATGGCCAAAGCAAAAGCCATTGCGAGTAACGCAACTAAATCCCACTGCACCGCATTGGCAAAAAAGGCCAGCCCCTGCTCGATCAGCTCGATGCGCGGGATTCCGGTGTTTAGTTTTGCAAACGCGGTGTTTGGAACTAGGAAGCCGTAGTAAACAATTGAAAAGGCGTGCCAGACAAAAACAGGGAACAGGCCCAATACTGCGCCAGACCAGTCTTGCAGTTTATGGCGGTGTTTCCATAACAAATATACGAGTGAGGGCAGGAGGAGAAGAAGAGTATCTTGCCGAGTGATAACCGCACAGCTTGCGGTAAAGAATGGCCAGAAAAGTTTTTGTTCATTGCGGCTGTCCAAGTAGAGCTGCAATATAAAGCTGAGCAGTAGGACATTAACCAAGGCATTCTCCAAGCCGGAGAGCGAGTAGTCCACAAAACTCTTTGAGAGCAAGAGCAGAGAAGCTCCAATAAATGCAACGAGCGGATCCCTGTAATTGCCAATCCGAAAGATCAGGGCTAGGGAAAGGGCTGCTAAAGCGAGACTGGTTATGGCAGTTATGTAATACAGGGAGAGGAAATCTGCGGCTGGCGAAATTTGATTGGCAAGGAGGTATATAGCCGAGAGCAACAGCATCCATAGAGGATGAGTAAATGCTTGTACACGATACCCGACGTTGAAATTTGGGCCGTACCCATGGACCAGATTCTCGACCACTCGCATTGTGATGAACTGATCTTCAACTACCCAGGCATTGCGCAAAAACACAATGCTTGACGCAAGGCCGAATACTGCCAGCGCAAGTGCTGGGAATGTGAGCCAGTTCCTGTGGATCGCAAGGCTGAATAGTATAAAGAGGGCAAGTCCCGGGAGAGCCAGTCTTGCCGAGTTATCGATAACGGTTGCAGCAATTGAATGTGGGGTGGTTGGAAGTGTGATGGGCAAAAACCGCAGACTTCCATCCAGGCTGATTTGTGTGTAATGCAGCCCGTTGACCCAGATGTCTACAGCCTGTTGTTCGGTGCCCAATGAGCTCAGTAAAACTTCAAGATAGTCACCCGGCTGTGCCACAAAGTGACAAATCAGGAGAGACTGATCTTGGGTACTGTCTGCTGAGGCTAATTCAGTTCCCGTCCAGCCTTGAGCCTGATCACCGCGGCAAGCACCGTAAGGCAGCTTCTGAGCTGGGCCAAGAGCGGAATAGAGTTTTACTTCAACAAGTTCAATAGGCTCGGACTGTGTAGATATTCCTGGAGGTCTTGAGAATTGCAACTCGTAGTGTGGGTTGGCAATCCCAGGCGGTAGCACTGATTGCCATGTGGTGAGGGTGGATAGGAAGGCTGCCAGGAAGATAAAAGCAAAGGCCCACAATCCTAGAATCTTTGCTGGAGGAGTTGGCTTGAAGGCTTTGCTAGCTCTTTGAAAAAATGCTCCTAAAAGTGCTGTAAAAACTGGGAAGATGGTTAGCAGAATAGCGACTCTAGCGAGGGGTGTGCGCAGCCAGAAAAGCGAATAGTGGGCTGACAGACTGCATGCTATCAATGCCCCTAAAAGCGCCCCTATGAAGTAGTGCGCAGTAGGCTTAGTAGGGAATAACTCTTCAAGAAAGGAGAGACGCTGATTGCCTGACAGATGACTGACAGAGTGGCGTAGCACTAGCCAGCTGACGGCTACAAGCAGTATTGCACAAGCAACCGCGAAGATTGGCATGCTATTGGTTTGCTGTGTGCTCGCGCGCCAGCTCCCATAGCCGCAGCGGGCTTAGGGGAATCTCGCGGATCTCGAAACCGGGCATGTTCAGCGCGTCTTCCAGCGCTTGGGCTACCAGTGGGCCAACCGGGATGGCGCCGGCTTCGCCCGCGCCTTTGACACCCATGGGGTTGAGTGGGGAGGGAGTGGTTGTGTGGTCAGTCTCCATACGCGGCACATCTTGTGCGGCAGGGAGCAGGTAGTCCATGAACGAAGCATTGAGGATCTGGCCCATCTCGTCGAAGACCAACTGCTCGTAGAAGGCGTTGCCTAATCCTTGTGCAACGCCACCGTGGATCTGGCCGTCCAAGATGAGTGGGTTTATGACTTCGCCGCAGTCGTGAACCACGGCGTACTTTTGGATGTCGATCATCATTGTGTCAGGGTCCACTTCTACAATCATGGCGTGCACGCCGTAGGCAGTGGTGCCCATCTCGGGGCCGAAGTAGTCGGTGGCCTCCAGGCCGGGCTCGGTGCCGGGCTTCACCGCACCGCGCATCGGGTTCGCCTTCTGGGCCAGCAGGCCGAGAGGAATGGCGGTTTCCGGCGCACCAAGGATCTGCACCTTGCCGTCGACCAGCTCCAGTTTGTCAGCAGTGACTTCGCCTTCAAACTCCTCGATGGCTTTGGCGATGATCTTCTCGCGCACGCGCTTGGCGGCGGCGTGGATGGCATTGCCAGCCACCACCGCGCCGCGGCTGGCGAAGGTGCCGACGCCCCAATGGAACTGGTCAGTGTCACCAGTCACCAGGTCAATCTGATCTACGAGCACCCCCAACTGCTCGGCCACGATCTGGGCATAGCTGGTGTAGTGGCCCTGACCTTGCGTGCCGATACCGGTGGCCACGCTGACGCGGCCGTTGGCTTGTACCTGAATGCGGGCGCCCTCATAAGGGCCGATACCGGTGCCCTCCACATAGCAGACGATGCCCAAGCCGAGCTTCTTGCCAGCCTTCTCGGCCGCGGGCTTGAGCTCATTGTAGAACTTGTCGTACTCGATCATCTTGAGCGCCTTGTCCAGCACCGGCTCGTAGTTTCCGCTGTCGTAGGTCAGCTCGCTGAAATCCTGATAGATGATCTGGTGCTTGACGGGGAAATCCTCCGGCGGGATGAGGTTCTTGCGCCGGATAGCCACTTTGTCGATGCCCAGCTCTTTGGCAGCGGCATCCAGCAGGCGCTCCATCACGAAGACGCCATGCTGGCGGCCCGCCCCGCGGTAAGGGCTGACAATAGGCTTGTTGGTGAAGACCGCGGTGAACTCGCTGTAATAATCCGGCACCTTGTACATGTTGAGCAGGGTGCACTGCGTGTTGATGGGCACGGTCAGTCCATAGGGGTCGTAGGCGCCATTGTCGTGCCAGAAAACGTCTTTCACGCCGAGGATGGTGCCATCTTTGGCAAGCGCCATCTCTGACTCGTGGAATTGGCCGCGCTCTTGAGTGGTGGAGTAGAAGTTCTCCGCGCGGTCTTCGATCCATTTCACCGGCAGATTGAGCTGCATGCTGATCCATGGCAGCAGCATTTCCTCCGGATAGAACATGAGGATCTTGGGGCCAAAACCGCCGCCGATGAACGGCGCGATCAGGCGCACCTGGTGCTCGGAGAGGCCGAGCATGCCGGCGATGCCGTTGCGGATGATGACCGGCGCCTGGGTGGTATCCCACATGGTGAGCTTGCCGGCCTTGGCGTCCCAGGCGGCGACGATGCCGCGGTTCTCCATGGCCGCGGCGGTGCCGCGGTCATAGAAGAATTCGCGCTTGATGACCAGGTCAGCTTTGGCTTTGGCCTTCTCGTAGTTGCCTTTTTCCTGCACAACATGGGCGGCGATGTTGTTTTCCAGATCATCGTGGATGAGCGCTGAACCATCCTCCAGCGCCTTGCGCGGGTCAATGTGCACGGGCAGCGGCTCATAGTCCACCATCACGAGGCCGGCGGCATCCTCGGCAATGTAGCGAGACTCGGCCACGATGCACACAACGACTTCGCCTACGTGGCGCACCTTGTCCTTGGCCAGGATTGGATGCATGCGTTCGTTGAGGTAGGCGTCTTTGATAGGCGGCAGGCCTACGTTCAGCACGCCGGTGCGCCAGAAGCTACCCAGGTCGGTAGCGGTGTAGACGGCGATCACGCCGGGGTGCTGGCGCGCCGCTTCGGCGTCGATGGATTTGATACGGGCGTGCGCATAGGGGCTGCGCACGAAGGCAACGTGCGCCATGCCAGGCAAGTCCACATCGTCAACGAAGAGCGCCCGCCCGGTGAGCAGGCGGGGGTCTTCGTTGCGTTTTATCCGTTGGCCGAAGTAACGCGTCGTCATTGGCCTATTCTTGGGTGAAGGCTACGGCGCGGCAGAAGGCGGCTTCGCCACCCTGGAACTTCCACGGGAAGGCGCCGAGGATCAAGCGCTTGTTGTGCAAGGCGGGATTGCCGATCTCGCCGCCGAGGTTCTCGACATGGAAGCAGTCATGCGGGAAGAGTGCGTTGTGAGTGAGCTGGTAGGCCTCAGCAGGAAACATCTCGTCGACTTTCTCGGAGCTGCCTAGCTTCTTCTCAACCAGCTTACGTACCTTGGCCCAGTGCTCCAGCCCGCCCTTGCCGAGGAAGCGGCCGATGGGCAGGTTCATGGGGTGGTCAGTGGAGATCATGTCCACGCCCCAGAGGTGGATCTTTTTGTCGAGCAGCCATTCACAGATGCTGTGGTGCGGACCGGGATGGCGCTGGATGTAACGCTCCTCGTCACCCTCAGGGCTATAGAAGGAGTACTTGTGCCAGCCGGTGTGAATGAACAGGATGTCGCCGTTCTTAATCTCGGCTTTCTTCTCGATCATCTCGGGCGTGAACACATCCAGATCGTCCAGCTCTTTGCTGAGGTCAACGATGACACCTTCGCCGTACAACCAGTCCAAAGGCAGCTGGTCGATCGTTTTGCCGTTAGTGACGAAGTGCTTGGGCGCGTCCAGATGCGTGCCCATGTGATTGCTGGTCATGATGTACTGAGCGTTGACGCCATGCTCGCTCTTGCGCTTGATGTACTTGACCTCGAACGGGGGATAGAACGGCCAGAACGAGGCGTCTTGGTTCAAGGGTTGGGACAGATCGTGGATTTTCATCATTCTCCTAAAGGTTGTATTGCTGGGCGTACGCTACCAGCGCATCTTCAAAGATCTTCATCGGGGGGCGCACCAGGCCCGCGCCCACCTGGCCCACGCCGGCTTCGCGATGGGCAATGCCGGTGTTGACGCGCGGCGTGATGCCCAGTTCGACGACTTTGCGGATGTCGATGCCGGTGGGGGTGCCGCGGAATTCGAGCTGTGGGATGGTGAAGTGGCTGTGTTCGGCAATGGTGATCTCGTACATTTCCAATGTGGCGTTGAGCGCGTCCTGCGGCGTGCCGCTCACGAAGGTCACGATGGCAGGTGCAGCCGCCATGGCAAACGCGCCGATGCCGGCCGTCTCGGTAATGGTGCTGTCACCGATATCTGGGTTAGCGTCCTTGCTGGTGAAGCTGGGGAAGTACAGGCCATCCGGTATTTCGGCAGGGGCGGTGAACCACTGCTCGCCCAGGCCGCTAACGCGCATGCCAAAGTCGGTGCCGTTGCGCGCCATGGTGGTGACCATGGTGCTGCCTTCTACCCCGTGAGCGCTGGCAGACATCGCCTTGCAGGCCGCCATGACCGGGTTCAGCACGCTGAGCGCATTGTCGCCCAGCGCCTTGAGCACTTCGGACTCGACTTCGTTGTCCGCCGCCACCTTGGCGATCCAGGGGGCGAGCTTGGCAGTGTAGATGATGGAGCCGGCCTTGTTGCGGTTGTGGCCTTCGTCGCCCATGTGCAGGCTCTCGGCCAATAGGGCGCGGATATCAATGCCGCCGCTGGCTTCGATGGCTTTGGCGAGCAAGGGACCCATGCTGTCATTCATCCAACGCAGCTTGGCGATCACTTCTTCGCTAAAGGCCCCATAGCGCAGCACTTTGCCATAGCCTTCGTTGAGGTTGGAGTACGCTTTGTTGCCGTGAGTCTCGTTCTCAATGATGTAGACCATCATAGAGGACGATGTGACGCCGGCCATCGGCCCGACTGTGTCGTGGTGGTGGCAAGGGTCGAATTCGATCTCGCCTTTTTCCACCAATGCCACAGCTTCAGCTTCGTTCCTGGCGAGGCCTTCAAAGATCAGCGCGCCAATGACCGCCCCCCGCAGCGGCCCAGACATGCGCTCCCAGCTGATGGGAGGGCCGGCGTGCAGCAGAAGATTCGGCTTCATGTCTGGAATGACGTCTTTTGCCAGCGCCACACCCTTAAGGATGGGGCGCGCCTCCATCATTTTGGAAACCGCTTGCTGATTTGCTTTGCTGATGTCTACCATCTCTACCTATTTGCCCTTCATCTTCTCAAGAATACTTGCTAGGCTCTCGTTTCCTCCAGCGGGCGGGCGCCAATCTACTTGTACGGCGTGCGCACCTTGGGCCTGCAAACTGTCGTAGAAGCTTTCCACGCCCACGTTGATGGCTGCCAGCGGCTCGCCGAATGGCTGCAATGGCTTGGCGGCCGAAGATGGAGCAACGGCCAGGCGAGCAGCTACATAATCTACGGCTTGCGAGGTTTCGCGGAAGATGCGTGCGCCGGCAGCCTCCAGCTTGGCGATCTGTTCGCTGGTATGTTGCGGATCATCATCTGTGCCCACTACGAGTGCCACAAACTCCAGGTCTGGGCGCGCTTTGCAGTGCGCTTCAATTGCTGGAGCCAGCTCGCTGGCGGGGTCAGCGTGTGCGCCTTCACCGAGCACAATGTCAAGCAAGATAAGCCCAATCTCAGGGCCTTCAGATTCCTGTTTGAGGCGGCGCAGGCGCAGGTCGTTATCCATCATCGGGTGCAGGCGGCCAACCGTGAACACATCCTCGCCCAGGTCAATGATCGTGTGGGCTTGACTGTGCAAAGGGTCAGCCAGTTTCTGCGAATTGCGTATAGCCACATTCGAATATAGAGGATGCAGGAAATTCTGCAGCCCATTAAGGGCTTCATAGGCCAGCGTACCGCCAGCGAACAGGCCGCGCAAGTAACCCGTGCGCGGTTCGACCGCGGTGGGGCTTATTGCATCCTCGCTCAGGGCTACGGCAATCCGCGCGGCAGAGTCTAGCCCGGTTGCGAAGTGCACATTGCCGATCTGCTCGGCGGGGGCGGCAAAGCCAATGAAAGCCACAACTACAGGCTTCCCAGCTGACTGCGCCACAGTCAGCAGCCGCGCGGAAGTCTGCTCATCCGGTGGCTTGCTGACCAGCACGATGACTTTGGTGCTCTCGTCAGCGGCCAGGTAGCGCAGGCCTTGCAGCATGCTAGCCGCGCCAACCTCCGCTTTGAGATCACGCCCGCCGGTGCCGATGGCTTGCGAGACGCCGCCGCCGTAGTTGTGGATGCCAACGGTGAGCGCTTGCAGGCCAGTGCCGGATGCGCCTACCAGGCCCACCGGGCCGCGGCGCACGCGGTTGGCAAAGCCCAGCCCAACCCCGTTGATGATGGCTGTGCCGCAGTCTGGCCCCATGACCAACAGGCCAAGCTCAGCGGCGCGCTGCTTGAGTGCGATCTCATCGCTGAGTTCAACATTGTCGCTGTACAGGAACACATGCTTGCCGTGGTCCAGCGCCTCATGCGCAACCTTGGCCGCGTAGCGACCGGGCACCGAGATCAGCACCCATTCAGCGGCAGGCAGGTTGCGCACGCCAGCATCCAGGCTGCGTGGGCGGTAGCTTTGATTGCCGCCACCGCTGCTGCGCTGCTTGAGCAGTTCATCTACTTGTGAGAGGGCGGTGCTGGCCTCGGTTTCGCTGGCGGCGCGCACCACAATGAGCAAGTCTTCCGGACGGGCAGCTTTGCCGGCTGCTTCCAGTAGATTGCTGTCAGCCAGCAGCTCCAGATTGGCTGGCGTGGCCATCACCACACCGGCATCTTCTACCCCCGGCAGGGCAGCCAGCTTGCGCTGCAGCTGCATCAATACGACCGAGTCGTAATATGCGCCGGGGCGAACTTCACTTTTAGTTGTACTCATAATGAGCAGCTCACTTGCTCTCCGCCAGGGCAGTTTCGATTTCGGCCCCCCAAGCCAGCAACTGTTCATCCCGGCCGTATGGCGCAATGAGCTGTGTGCCTAGCGGAAGACCGGCTGTGTCCCACCCGGTTGGCAGGCTGAGGGCTGGCATGCCGGCTTGCGTCCAGGGCAGGTTCATCACCGGGTCACCTGTGCTGGCCAGACCTAAGGGGGCGGAGCCTACGGCAGAAGGCGTCAGCCAGAGGTCAAAGCCGTGCAAGTTCATCAGCGCGCCCAGGTCGTGGCGCAGGCCGCGAGCGGCATCTAACGCATTGTCCAAGTCAGCCGCACGAGTTGCCAGGCCTTCTTTGACCAACTCGGCCAGTTTGGGACTATATAGATGAGAATAACGCCCGAACCAGAGTGCGTGGGTCTGGGCGGCCTCAGCGGCCAGGATGAGACGATGGCGCTGCACAACGGGTGCGAATTCATTCAGAGCATTGACACGTTTGACGTGATAACCCGCCTGGCGTAAGCGCTCAGCCACATTTTCAAGATGCGCCAGCATCTCTTTGGAGGCATGGGAAAGGTACTCCCCGGTGGGGATCGCGATGCTGAGTTTGTCCTGGCGCGGAGCGTCGGTCCAATTTTGGATGACTACTTTGGCGGCCTGCTTAATGAACGGAACCTCTTGGGCGAACAGGCCGACGTGGTCCAGAGAAGGCGCCAGCGGGATAACCCCCTCAGTCGAGATGCGGCCGTGGCTGGGCTTGTAGCCCACCACGCCGCAGAACGAGGCAGGGCGAATGATTGAGCCGATCGTTTGTGTCCCGAGGGCAATATCCACCAGGCCCGCGGCGACAGCCGCGGCCGAGCCGCTGCTGCTGCCGCCGGGTGTGTGGTCAGGGTTGTGTGGGTTGCGCGTGGGGCCGGGCGTGAAGTAGGCGAACTCGGTCGTAACGGTCTTGCCCGCCACCAAGGCACCGGCCCGCTTCAGCGCGCTGACTGCAATGGATTCTTTGCCTCCCAAAGCACGCGCCGGCAAGTGGCTGCCCGCTTTGGTTGCGAAGTCATCCACATGGAAGATGTCTTTTACACCAAGAAGCATCCCATAAAGGGAAGGCCGTTTCTCAGGTTGTTTGTATCTCTTCGCAAGCGCGGTGCCTTGACGCTGCAGGCGCTTAAACCGACTATCTTCGCTGACAAAAGCGTGCACCCGAGGCTCGCGCTCGGAATACAAGTTTTCAAATGCATGGAGGCGGCTGAGCAAAGCATCAACCGCCTGGCGGCTGCCGGGCTTGGTCTTCATCTAGCTCTCCGCCTCTCTGAGCTTCTTGGCAGCCAACAGGGTAGCGTCCACAATGTGCTGATAGCCCGTACAGCGGCACAGGTTGCCGCTGATCGCTTCGCGCGCTTCAGCTTCGCTGGGGTTCTTATTCTCCTGCAGGAAAGGCACCAGTGTCATCAGAATGCCTGGAGTGCAGAAGCCGCACTGCAGACCGTGCGCTTCCCAGAAGGCGTTCTGGATGGGGTGCAGCTTGTCTTCACTCACAGCCAGGCCTTCTACGGTGGTGATGTCGTGGCCGTTGGCTTGCACCGCCAGCATGATGCAGCTGCGCACGGGCTTGCCATCAAACAAGATGGTGCACGCGCCGCATACACCATGCTCGCAGCCCACATGTGTGCCGGTGAGCCCGGCTTCATGACGAATAAAGTCAGCCAATAACAAACGCGGCTCAACCCGTTTCTCTATCGTCTTGCCGTTGATGCTTACCTGAATAGGGTGAGTAGGGCTCATGCGTGGGCGGCCTTTGCTCGTTCGGTGGCGGTATGCAGTGCGCGTTCAGTCAGTACAGCTGAAAGATGGCGCTGGTATTCTGGCGTAGCATGGATGTTCCCGTAAGGCGACATATCTTCCTGGCTGGCAATACGGCCGGCTTCTTTGAAGGCGGCCGCATTTGGCGCCTCGCCGGCCAGGCTGGATGCCGCGTTGGCGGCGTCCAGCGGGCCATCGCCCACGTTTAAATACACCAGACGGGCCTCACTGACCTTGTCGTCTGCGCCCAGAGTCACTACTGCGGCCAGTCCCGCCATGGCATAGTCCCCGTGCCGCCGGGCCACCTCGGTGAAACAGTACCCCGTGCGTGCCATTTTTGTCGGGAAAGCGATCTCGACCAGCAACTCGTCGGGCTGCAAAGTCGTGGCGAACAGGCCAGCGAAGAAGTCTTTGGCTTCGATCCAGCGCTCGCCGGCTTTACTCTGCGCCCGGAAGCGGGCGCCCAGGGCCAGCGCTACCACAGGCAGCTCTGAGGCCGGGTCGGCATGTGCCAGGCTGCCGCCGATGGTGCCCCGGTTGCGGATCTGGGGATGGGCAATGTTGGGGATGGCTTCGTGCAGCAGCGGCGCGTGCTCTGCCACCAGCGGGTCGCGCTCCGCCGTAGATTGCAGAGTCATGCTGCCAATGTGTACTGCGCCGTTGGGTTTGGAGATATGGCGCAGTTCAGGCACGTGGTTCAGGTCGATCAATAGGCTGGGCTGTGCCACCCGAAAGTTCATGGCTGGGATCAGGCTTTGGCCGCCCGCCAATGGCTTTCCGTCATCTCCGTGCTCGGCTTTGAGTTCAAGCGCGGCTTCCAGAGTAGTGGGTGCATGGTACTCAAAGGGAGCAGGTTTCATGCGTTCGTTTCGCCATTCTTAGAAAAAAGTGAACACGACTGGAATATTAATCGTACTACAAACTGCTTAACTCAACGAATGCCTGATGGTAGCAAAGGTCGTTTGTCCCTTGCTTGTTGCTCTATTCTTTGTCATCATGGCACATATGAGACCTGTAAGCATTGTCGCCGCTTCTCAGTTGCCAGTGGTGAAGGCAAATCCGGACAGCCTGAGCCAAATGGCATCCTCTGTCATGAGAGACGCCATGCAGAGCGCCGGAGTGATCGGCGTCGAGGCGCTTTATGTCGGCAACATGCTGGCGGATGAGCTGCAGAATCAGAAGCATCTTGGCGCCTTGTTCGCCGATGAAGCTGGCCTGCATGGGGTTGAGGCTCTGCGAATCGGCGCGGCCACGGCGGGCGGGGCCGCCGCGCTGCGAGTGGCCTATCTGGCAGTCGCTAGCGGGGATGTAGACCTGGCGATGGTTGTAGGCGCAGAAAAGATGAGCGAAGGCAGTGCTGTGCCGGCCCTGGCCAAAGCGTTGGACGCCAAGCTGGAAGTGCCGCTGGGCGCCAATATGATCAACCGCAATGCCGAGCTAATGCGTATGTACATTGAGCGCTACAAGGTTCCAAAGAATGGCTTCGTTAATTTTGCGGTCAATGCTCACAGGAATGCCAAGAGCAACCCCTACGCCATGTTCCGCAAGCCGGTCTCCGCGGCAACCGTGCGCGGGTCGCGAGTGATCTATGCGCCGTTGCGCTTGTACGACAGTGCGCCGATCTGTGATGGCGCGGCGGCTGTGATCCTTGCCCCCACGAGCCAGGCACGCGCCTTCACTGAGACGCCAGTGCAAATGTTAGCTTCAAGCGTTGCCACAGACTACTTCAGGCTAGAGGACCGCCCAAGCCCGCTCCAACTGCGTGCAGCGCAGATCTCTGCCGAGAAAGCTTTCAAGGCGGCCAACGTGAAGCACGAAGACATCAGCCTGTTCGAAGTGCATGATGCCTTCACCATCATGTCTGCTTTGCAGCTGGAGGCGGCTGGTTTTGCCGCCCCCGGCCGCGGCTGGCGCCTAGCGCACGAGGACAAGATCGGCCTCAAGGGCAAGATCCCGATCACAACGATGGGCGGGCTGAAAGCGCGCGGTCATCCGATTGGCGCCACGGCGCTGTATCAGACCTGCGAACTGGTGCTGCAGCTCACCGGGCGGGCTGGCAAGAACCAGGTACGCCGGCCTAAGGTTGGCATGATGCAATCGATTGGCGGGGTTGCGTCAACGGTGGTGACGCACATTCTGGGAAACTAAAAACTATCGGGCTGAGTTACTCAGCCCGATAGTTTTTGATGACCTCGGCCATGATGGAGAGAGCGATCTCCTCCGGCGTTTTGGCTTGAATGGCAAGCCCAATGGGCGCATGCAGCCGGGCCAGCTCTTGCTCAGTGAGCCCTGCTTTCAGCAGGCGTTCGCGGCGCTGGGCTTGCACGCGGCGGCTGCCCAGCGCGCCCACGTAGAAGGCTGGGCTGCGCAGTGCCAGCATCAGCGCCGGCTCATCGATCTTGGGGTCGTGGCTCAGCAAAGCGATGGCGGTTGTGTTGGTGATGCCAAGGTCATCGAAGGCAAGCTGCGGCCACACCGGTACCAGCTTGTCTGCGTTGGCGAAGCGCTCTTCGCTCATGAAGGCTTTGCGTGGATCGATCACCACGACGCGGAATTCCATCATGTGAGCAATGTTCACCAAGGCGGCAGCTATATGAGAAGCCCCCACCAGGATCAGAGTGGGGGAGGCGACCAGCGGAGTGACAAAAACTGTACCGTCATTTTCCAGGCTGGGTATGCGCGCAGTGCGCGCTGCCGGGCCGCTGCCACTGTGGGCGAGCACCTGGCCGGCTTCGTCTGCCAGAGTTTGGCCGCCGATCCCGTCGCCCTTGATGATGGTGGCGAGGGTCATCGGCTCGTCTGCTTTGAGGCGAGGCAATAGAAGAGCGAACAGTTGTGTGTCAAGTGGCTGTACGAAGACGTCGATCTCGCCGCCGCAGGCAAGGCCCACTTCCCAGGCAGTGTCATCTTGCACGCCAAAGTGCAGCAACTGCGCTTGGCCGGTTGCAATCACTTCCTTGGAAGTCGTCAGTACTGCGCCTTCTACGCAGCCGCCGCTCACTGAGCCGACCAGGCCACCGCTCTCGCTGACGGCCATGACCGCGCCAGCCTGGCGCGGCGCGGAGCCCCAGGTGGAGATGACCGTGCACAGGGCAACGCGCTCACCCTGGGCCAGCCAGTGCTCCACATCGGGCAGCAGTTCGCGCACGGCAACTCCGCTAGCTGGCTTCGATCTGCTTCTTGGCGCAGTCGAAGAATTCGCCGCTGAGCTTCTGGGTTACGCTGCCCATCATGCGCGAGGCGAGAGCAGCAATGGTGCCCAGCACGCTGATGTCGGCCGTCCAATCCAGCTGAGTTACGCCATTGCCGGCGTCACTCAGCAGCATCGTGGCGGTGGCGTCCACTGCGCTGCCGGGGGCTGCGCCATGGGCTTTCAATGTAGCTTTTGAGGGCGCCACGATCTCAGTGAATTCAAGGTCACCACTGAAGCGCACTTTCAAATTGCCAAGCCCAACGGAGACGGTGCCCTTGAACTTTCTGCCTTCCTCGATCACTTCCAGGCTTTCAAGTCCGGGGGCACATTTTGAAACAAACTCAGGGTTGGTCAGATAGGTAAAAACTTTTTCCTGAGGGGCAGCGATGGTAGTGGATCCTTTTACTTGCATGTCGTCTCCAGGCAAGAATTGAAATGCGCATAGCCAAATCAATTCTAGCGAACAAAAACTTATTTGTTACTTTGAAGTAGCTCAGCCACGCGGGGTGAATCTGCATATACGCCGCGGTATTTCTCCGGCAGTAAGGCGGCAATTTGCGCCATGATCTCATCAGTTTGCGCTTGCAGGAACTCGGCGCGGTTCTCTTTCGGCAGGGGAGGAATAACAAAAGGCTTGCCAGCACTGAGCACGATCTCTGACCGCTTGAGCTTTTTTAGGTTCTGGCCAACCACGCGGTCTTCTGTGCCCCAAAGCGCCACAGGAATTACGGGTGCGCCGCTCTTTGAAGCCAGGTAGGCTACACCGGGCTTTGCATTCTGCAGCGCTTCAGTCTTACTGCGGGTTCCCTCCGGAGCAATGAACAGGATACCCCCGCGATTCAAACGACGTAGTGTTTCCTTAAGAGTCCCGAAATCAGCTTCATAGCGCTCAAGCCATAGGAGATTGAGCGTCTTGACCAGCCAGCGGAAGAAACCATATTTCTTGTACTTTTCCGCAACGACCATGATGAGGTCCTTGCGGTTTACCATGCGGAAAGCGTAGGCGGCATCCAGCATGCCCAGGTGGTTGGCAGCCACTATGGCTTTGCCACCTTCGGCCTGGTTGATGTTGTTCAGGTTATATAGCCGCGTTGAAGTCAATAGCCGCAATGCAAACACGATCACAGTGCGGACAAAATGAAACTTGAACGACTTCAGCATCAGGCGGTTTTCTTTTTCTTTCCGGTTTTAACAGGTGTAGGCGTTGCGCGCAGCTGCACAGGCTTCTGCTTGCGTGAGCGCAAACGCAGATTGAGAAACTCAACAAAGATGGAGAAGCCCATGGCGAAGTAAATGTAACCCTTTGGAATGTGCTGATGCAGGCCTTCAACTACCAAAGAGAAGCCGATCAGGATGAGGAAAGAGAGCGCCAGAATTTTGACGGTGGGATGGCGCTGCACGAAATCGCTAATGAAGCCAACGGTAAGCACCATGGTGATGACCGCGAGCACCACCGCGGTGATCATCACATAGATCGAGTCGGCCATGCCAACGGCAGTGATGACAGAGTCGATCGAGAAGACCGCGTCAAGGAGTAGGATCTGGATCACGACACTGGAGAATGTGACCCCGCGGCCGCCCTTAGCGGTCTTGTGCTCCTCTTCGCCTTCCAGTTTGTCGTGGATCTCGAAGGTACTCTTGGCGATCAGGAACAGACCGCCGGCCAGCAGAATCAAATCGCGGCCAGAGATGGTGAACCCGGCGATGGTGAACAATGGAGCGGTAAGCCCAATGATCCAGTTGATGGAAAGCAGCAGGGCGATGCGCATGAACATAGCCAGGCCCAGGCCGATGCGCTCGGCGCGGTGCTGCTGTTCTTTGGGTAGCTTGGCGGCAAGAATTGAAATGAAAACCAGATTGTCAATGCCCAGCACGATCTCGAGTGCGGTCAGGGTGAGCAGTGCGATCCATGCTTCGGGGGTCGCTAGCAAGTCCATAGCGCGGATTATAAGGCCAAAAGCTAACGTACGAGCCCGGAGAGCATGCTGTTAAGAGCCGCGTCCACAGTTTCCTGAGGGACGAGGAGGTAGATGGCTGATAGGGCTACAGTAGCTAGCACCACCCAGCGCACCCAGCTGGCGCCCTTGGTGACGGCCTTACGGGCGGCCCAGCCAGCGCCGATCATGTTGCCCATACCCAGCACTAGTCCAGCCACCCAGTCCACCTGAGCGTTGTTGGCGAAGACCAGCAGCGAGCTGAAGGTGAACACAAGAATGACCACGATCTTGACGGCATTGGCTCGTACCAGATCGTAGCCAATCGAGAGCACCAGTGCCGCCAGCAGGAAGATGCCAACTCCGGCTTGAATGAACCCTCCATACAAACCGATCACGAACATGCTTAGGCCTTGCATCCAGGTGAAGCCGCTTTTAGGCAGGCTTTGCAGGGTGCCCTGAAGCCAGCGTTCGGGGCGTAACACCATCACGATCAGCATGACCACCATGACTGCGCCAATCACTTGGCGCATCAGGCGCTCATCCAGATTGACGGCGATCTGGGCGCCTATGATGGAGCCGATGACGCTGGGGATGCTCAGCAACATGGCCCCGCGCAGATCGAGTGAGCCGCTGCGCTTGAAGGTGGCGCCGGCCACGATGTTCTGCAGCACCACGCCTACCCGGTTGGTGCCGTTGGCCACGTTGGCAGGCAAGCCAAGGAAGATCAAGGCCGGTAGGGTTATTAGTGAGCCGCTGCCGGCTAATGTATTGATCACACCGGCCACCACACCAGCCAATAGTACAAGGGAGTATTGAGGGATCTGGTCCATAAGAGTGAAATTATAGTCCTGCCGTCTCGCTATCCCCTAATGCCCTAAGTTTCTTGAATGGAGCAAAAGTTTTAATAATCATCATGCTTGCGGGGGAGGGTGGCAACAAGACTGTTAAAAGTTAAAACTTTTGTAGCAGTTTGATACAAACTTACAGCACCTGAGCCGAGAAAGATACAAAAGCAGTGTTCGATGTCAAGGTTTCTATGTTCAGTAGAGCAGGCCAGTCATATGCAAAAAGCTGCACAGCCAGCCTTTTGGTTTCGATAAGTATTATTATCGCAAATTATGCTATACTGGGGAGAGAGAGCTGGATTGGGTTTATGGCTTGAGCCAACAAGCCTATTCGCTCGTAGCGCGCCGAAACTTGATACAGAAACACTATAGTTCGACGAAAAGCGCACCGCAACCACAAAACGAGGCCAAAACTGATGCCCACCCTGACCATTCAAGATGCTGTGGAACGATATCTGGACAGCGTAAAACTGGCCCGGAGCCATAACACGCTGCTGACCTACAAGAAGTCCATGCAGGCCTTCCTGGATTGTATGCGGGCCGAGGGTCTGGCTGCAGATGCTCCTTTATCTACTCTAAACGAGGATGCGGTGGCCCACTTTGCAGCCTATTCAAAGAATAAGTCACCAGCGACCGAGCGCCTACGCCTGCAGGCTGCGGCTGGCTTCTATGAGTTCCTGGCTGCTGAACGCCTGGCGGAACCCAACTTGCCGCGCGTACGCATGCTGATCCGCCAGCGCGGCCGGCGCCCTGGCCCCCGCCTGCCGCAGTTTCCACGTGAAGCAATAGAACAAATGTTGGACTATGCGGATACGCTTGACCGGTTGCCTGCCAAGGATGAAATTGAGGCACTGCGCAATAAGCGCGACAAAGCTTTCATCCTGACACTTGGCGAGACGGGCTTACGCGTGCATGAGGCGTGCAAGCTGACCCGTGGCGACATGCAGATGCAGGAAGGCAAAGCCATCGTGATCGGCAAAGGCAACCAGGAGGCGATGGTGCGCTTTTCGCGCCGGGCGATCGGCGCCATCCGCAGCTATCTGCAGGCCCGTGGCAGCCTGGACAGCGCCAGCGGCCGCCAGCTGGGCAGCCTGCCCCTCTTTGCCCGCCATGACAAAGGCGCCGGCAGCAAGAAGGTCAAAGCCATCACGCCCAGCACCGGGCGTAATATCATTGCCCGCCATGTGGCCTTGGCGCTGGGAGACGAGGCCAAAGGAACAATCTCGCCACACAGTTTCCGCCATTATTTTGTAACTGCGGTGCTGCGCGGCACTGGCGGCAACCTCAAGATGGCGCAGGAATTGGCGCGCCACAAGAACATCCAGGTCACGCAGCGCTACGCTCATCTAAGTGATGATGAGTTGGACCGTGGCTATTATGAAGTCTTTGAAAATTCGGATAATCGCAGCGACTAGCTAAGCCCTGGCTGCCTTATTGGCATACTTTTTACCTTTGAGCTTGTACATTTTCATGTCCGCCAGGCTCACCAGTTTGTCAGGGTCAGTTTCGTCGTCGGGGAAAACGGCCACACCGCAGCTGGCCCCGATCTGCACTGGTTGCTTGCTAATGATGAATGGCTGGCTTAGTGTGGCTTCGATCGCAGTAGCCACTTTTTGTGCTTCGTTGCGCACGATCAAGTCTTCCAAAATAATGCCGAATTCATCGCCACCCAGGCGCGCCAGAGTGTCAGTAGTGCGAAGTGTTTCGCGAAGCCGTTTGGCAACCGCTTTTAACAATAGATCACCCATGGCATGGCCATGCATGTCGTTGACTTTCTTGAAGCCGTCAAGATCAACAAAAAGCACCGCCAGCTTTCGATTGCTTCGTTTGGCGCGTTCGAGCGCACGCCACAAAGCCTCTGGAAACATGGAGCGGTTGTAGAGCCCGGTCAACTCATCGTGAGTGGCCTTGTGATATAGCTCCACTTCCGTGGCCTTGCGAACACGGATATCTCGTCCAATGGCCTGGTAATGCAAGGGAATTCCTTGGCTATTGGAAAACACGCCCGCGTCAACCTCAGCTGGAATGCGCTGCCCCTCTTTCGTGAGGTAAGTGCGCTCATAGATTGGCAGACGCGCCCTGTTGCTAACGGCATTGGTCACCCGGGTGGTGAGGTCGTCTTGCTCTTCTGGCACAACTACTTTGCGGTATGAGGCGTTAATGAGCTCTTTACGTTTATATCCCAGCAGGAGAAGGGCTTCATCATTCACATCCAGGATGATGAGATCCAGATCCGTAATGAAAACCATATCCGTGGTTCGGTCAAACAAGCCTCTAAAGCGCGCCCTAGCAATCTCGGATTCGGCCAGTTGTGCCGCGAGTTTGTTACGGAGATGGAATCCGTTGGCAAGAAAGTAGGTGACCGTGGCCATGACGATATGGGTAGCCACCAATTCCAACCGCGCCTGGGGATGCATTGACTGGCCCAGATCCAGCAAAATCAGGTAGTGAGGCACGGCGAGCATGAACGCGGTAAATGCACCAGGGTATGGGCCAAGCCAAATACCCCAAAAAATACAGGGCACCAGCCCCACTGCCAGGCCTACTGTACCGACATAGCCATACAAGATTGGAACAACGGGAAGATAGAGAAGTAATACCAATACAGCTACCAACCACTTGCGTAGCCGCCCCCCCTGTGTATGTCTAGCGTTTAATAAGTTTTCCATCAGACCAGAAAAACTAACTTGGGTAGGGCTTGTGCTATTATCGTGAAAATTCTTTGTTTTGTACAGATAAACTGATATGGCTATGCGCATATTAGTTTTGGAGCATACCGCTTTTGGTAACAACCGAGCTCATTGTTATTGTCATCCTTATCCTAGTGAACGGCTATTTTGCCGCAGCCGAACTGGCCTTGGTCACCTCTCGCAAGCATCGCCTTAAAATCATCGCCGACCAGGGCGACAAAGCTGCAACTGAAGTTATCAAGGTCAAAGAACGCCCTGGCCATATCCTGGCCACGGTGCAGGTGGGCATCAGCCTGGTCACCTCTTTGGCATCGGCATATGGTGGAGCTTCCATCGCGCCGATCCTCGCGACATGGTTTGCACGAGTGCCGGCTTTGCAGGCGTATGCGCAGCAATTGGCCTTGTTGCTGTTGGTGCTGATGATTACGTATGTCACGTTGATTATCGGCGAGCTGGTGCCCAAGCAGCTTGCTTTGCGCAATCCTGAGCGCATGGCCACACGTCTGTATCGCCCGCTGAAGTGGCTGGAAAAACTAACTTCTCCTCTGGTGAAACTGCTGTCCATCTCAACAGACGCCATTCTGCGGCTGTTGCCCCGCAGCGCGAACTCCCCAAGCACAAGCTCAGAAGAGATCGAGCAGCTGCTGCAACAAGGCCGAGCTGAAGGCGTATTCCAACTGAGCGAAGCAGTATTTGTAAGCGGTGTTTTTGAGTACGGTGACCGCCAGGCCCATGATGTGATGACCTCGCGCACAGAAGTTGCCGCGCTTGATGCCTCGCTGAGCCCAAGAGAAGCGCTCAACCAGGCCGCGGAACGCGGTTTCTCCCGCTATCCGTTATATGAAGGCAATCTAGACAACGTAATTGGCTATGCGCATATCAAAGATCTCATCTGGGGGGACGATACCATTGCGATCAAGGACCTTGCGCGGCAAGTGGTATTGGTGCCAGAAAGTGCTACTCTGCCTGATATCTATAAGCGCCTGACCACCGAGCGTTCGCAAATGGCAATCGTGCTCGATGAACATGGAGGCACTGCGGGTTTACTAACTCTGGAAGATGTGCTCGAAGTTATAGTTGGCGAAATCAACGACGAGTACCAAGTCAGCCGCGGCGACATCAACCCGTTGGGTAAAGGGACCTGGTTGGTAGCAGGCGCTACACCAGTGGACGAGCTCAGTGATGTGATTGGCGTGCAGATCGAAGAAGACGAAGCCTACAACACGGCCGCCGGTCTAGTGATGGCCCTGCTTGGCCGGATTCCTAATGTGGGCGAAGTAGTGCAATACGAGAACCTCAGCTTCACCGTGCGCCAAATGAACAAAATGCGGATCGAGCTGTTGCTTGTCCAGCGCGTGCTGCCAATTCAGCAATAAAGCGATTTTTCTAGCCCGCCCGCTTTTAGCTTGCCTTGACATTCATTTACAATCGATTATATTTACTAACACGCGTAACTAACACGCTTTAGCTTTGACCAATAACAGAGTTACCAGCCACGACGTTGCTAAAGCTGCGGGTGTCTCCCGGGCTACTGTTTCTGTTGTGCTTAATAACCTGTCGGGTATCGCCATCAGCGAGGCAACCCGCCAACGAGTGCGCGATGTCGCCAAGCGGCTCAATTACTCACCAAACTCTGCCGGCCGCAAGCTAGCCAGCGGCAAATCCAACACCATTGGCCTGGTGCTGCGCCAGTCACCTGAACAGGTATATGCAGACGCTTTTCTCACACGAGTTATGTTCGGCATAGAGCAAGCCGCGATGAAACATGGATACCACGTGCTACTGAAGCAGGTTGATCCAGCTGACCCGGTTGGCTATAGCCACCTGGTCAGCGAGAACCACGTGGACGGCATCATTCTGTCTGGTCCGCGCCAGGACGACCCTGATCTCTTGCGCCTGATGCAGGATGGCGTGCACATCATGCTGCTGGGCCAGATGCCCGGCAGCCTCATCCCCTTCGTGGATATTGACGCTACGCGCAGTGCGGAGCAGGCAGTACGCCACCTGGTGCAATTGGGCCACACACGCATTGCCATCATCACCAACGCCAACCTGAGCTACACATCTGCCCGGCAGCGCCGCCTTGGCTACCAGAACGCTTTGGAACAAGCCGGGCTGCAAGTGGATGAGAGCTATGTCAAAGAAGGCAATTACACCCCCGGCAGCGGCCTGGCAGCCATGAACGAATTGCTCACCCTGCCCACCCCGCCCACAGCAGTATTCGTGGCAAGCGATGTTGTGGCCCTGGGGGCCATGCTGGCGGCCAAGAACGCCGGCCTGCGCATTCCGCAGGACATGGCATTCGTCGGCTTTGACGACATCGCATTGGCCGAGTTCTACGACCCCCCGCTCACCACCGTGCGCCTGCCGGGCTACAAGCTGGGCATGATGGCGTGTGAGCGTTTACTCCACTTGCTGAAATGGGGCAAATTGGATCAGCCTGGCTATCTATTCGAAACAGACCTCGTCGTTCGTTCATCAAGCATCGCCACGTCATAATCCTGATTTTTGAAAGCATGCCACTTCACAAAAAAGGAGGTACTGTCGCTAGAAACCGAAACTGAATGCGTCTAAGCTATAAGGCGCGTGCTTCATTGAGTCACTATCCGGAAGGAGAAGTAAGTATGTCCAAGCATTTGAAGTTTTTTCTTGCACTGACCGTGTTCAGCCTGATCCTGGCTGCCTGCGGCGCCGGTGCGCCCGCCCCCACAGAAGCCCCTGCTGAGCCGACGATGGCCCCCTCCACTGATGCGCCGGACGAGCCTATGGACGACATGTGCTACGGCGCAGCCCCTGGCGATGAGGTCACCATTCTCTACCAATGGTCTGGCGCCGAGGAAGAGAGCTTCCACGCTGCCATTGCCCCGATCGTGGAGGCCTGTGGTTTGACCATCGTCCCCGAGTCTTCACGTGATCAGGCTCTGCTGGAAACCCGCATCGAATCAGGTGACGCATGGGATCTGGTGTTCTGGCCCACCGTTGGCCCGATCGGCTCCTATGGCGACCAACTGGTCGCTCTGGACAGCCTGGGTGCGGATGCAGGCAACTACGCCCCCGCCTGGATGGCCACTTCGGGTAGCGGCTGGCTGGGTGTAGCGGTCAAGGCCGACCCCAAGTCCATCGTGTGGTACAGCCCGGTTAACTTTGACGCGTTTGGCTACAGCGTTCCCACCACGTGGGATGACTTTGTCGCCCTGGCTGACCAGATGGTTGCCGACGGCAATGTTCCGTTCTCCATGGGCTTTGAAAGCGGTGATGCCACCGGCTGGACCGCATCCGACTTCATCCAGGACATTCTGCTGGCCACCCAAGGCAGCGCGTATGTGAATGGCATCCTGGATGGCTCGATCGCCTACAATGACGCCGGGGTTGCCGCTGCGTATGAGATCTACAGCGGCTGGGCGACTGACCCGGCTTACGCCGTTGGCGGCGCCGAGGGCTCGCTGAGCACCGGCTTCCTGGATGCGATCATCAAGCCCTTCGGCGATCCGCCCGAGGCGATGATGGTCAAGCAGTCTGGCTTTGCTGGCGGCGTAGTTGCTGACCAGTACCCCGAGCTTGAATTCGGCACTGACTTCAGCTTCTTCCACTTCCCCGGCGCCGATGGCGTGCAGGGCGGTGCGGACTGGATGATGGCCTTTGCCGACACGCCGGCGGTGCGCGCCATTGTGGCGTACCTGACCAGCGCCGAGGGCGGCGCCCACTGGGCCGCCACTGGCTTTGGCCTGTCCCCCAACAGCGGCTCGGCCGGCAACTATGCTGACCCGATCAACGCTGCTTTGGCTGATGTGCTGGCTGGCGCCAGCGCTGCCACGCCTGACATCGGCGACTCCATCCAGCCCAGCTTCGGCTCGGCTGAGTGGCGCGCCATCGTGGACGTGGTGAGCGGCGCTTCCAGCATTGACGCCGCACTGGCGGGTGCAGCTGAAGCTCAGGCTGCCGACCAGGGCAACTAGCGCAACACAACAAAGGCCCCAGGGCAGATGCCCTGGGGCCTTTGGCACCTGGCGGCGCCAGGCTGCAAGCGGAGAGGAGACCTCTTGTGAGTGAGCGCATTCCCAACATCATGCGGCAAGGCCGCATAGCGCCATGGTTGTATCTGGCGCCAGCTCTTATCATTATTCTGGTTTACATTGTTTATCCAGCGTTCAATACTTTCTACCTCAGCCTGCTGGACAAAGATTCGCTGAACTGGGCATCCAGCGCCTGTGTACAGGGCCGCCCCTGCTGGGGCATTTTTGAGAACTATCGCTACGCCTTGACCAGCGAATTAGATACGACCAGTGCCGCCACGATATGGCGTACGTTCTGGATCTCATCCTTTGGCAATAATCTCAAATGGATCCTTGGCCTCGTCACCGGCGCAGTTGCGCTTGGCCTGCTGATGGCCGTGCTCTCGGACAAGGTGAAGTACGAGTCATTGGCCAAATCGGTCATTTTCCTGCCAATGGCGATCTCGTTCGTGGGCGCGGGCGTGATCTGGAAGTTCGTCTACCACTTCGGCACCGACAATACCCAGATCGGGCTGCTGAATGCGATCGTGCGCGGGCTGGGCGGCGAACCCATCTCGTTCATGACGCGCATCCCGCTCAACACCTTCATGCTGATCGTTGTAGGCATCTGGATGTGGGCGGGCTTCTGCATGGTCATCCTCTCGGCAGCCATCAAGAGCGTGCCGTCCGAACTGCTGGAAGCCGCCCGCATGGACGGCGCCACCGAGTGGACCGCCTTCTGGAAGATCACGGTCCCCGTCATCCTGCCGACCATCGTAGTGGTCATCACTACGATGGTGATCAATACGCTCAAGATCTTTGACGTCGTATTCGTGATGACCGGCGGCAACTACAGCACGGATGTGATCGCCAACCGCATGTATGCAGAGATGTACGTCAACCAGCAAACCGGGCGCGGCACCGCCGTGGCGATGGTGCTGGTTCTGGCGATTATTCCCTTTATGTATCTCAACATCAAACGCTTCAGAGAACAGGAGGCTATGCGCTAGCGCATAGAGACACCATGAGCGAACGCATGAAACGCTTCCTGGCCAGCCTGCCCTTGCATGTCATTGTGATCGGCATGGTGGTGCTCTGGCTGCTGCCCACCCTTGGCCTGCTGGTCACCTCATTCCGCCCTGTGCAAGACGCCAACACCAGCGGGTGGTGGACCGCATTCTCGGCCCCCAAGGCTGGCGCCGAGTACACGGAATTCTGCGCCGGCTGCCATGGGCCAGAAGGCGACGCGATTCCGAGCGCGGATTTTAGCGATCCGGAGTACGTGGCGCTGTTTCGCCGCTCGGTGCAGCTGGCCGCCACCTTCAACAACACGTTGCCGGATGGCAGCATCCATGTGCCCGAGGACGAGCGCCCCACTACACAACAGCTCGCCGACATCTTGACCCAGATACGCGGCTTTGCCGGCGTGGAAGAGCGCCCGCGCTTCACCTTGAACAACTATGTGGATGCGCTGGTGGGCTACCGCGGGCGCACCAGCTATGCTGAGGACTGCGCTGCAGGCACACAATCCACCGATCTGACCTGCGATTTCGCAACCGACCTGGGCAACAGCCGTGGCATGGCTCGGGCTTTCGTCAATACGCTCATCGTCACCATCCCGGCCACCATCTTGCCGCTGATCTTCGCCGCCCTAGCAGCCTATGCCTTCTCGTGGCTGCATTTCCCCGGGCGCATGTGGCTGTTCGCGTTGCTGGTTGGTCTGCAGATCGTGCCACTTCAGATGACCCTGGTGCCGATATCCAAGCTGTATCAGCAACTTGGGCTCGGTAGCACCTTCCTGGGCGTGTGGCTATTCCACACGGGCTTTGGCCTGCCGTATGCCATCTTCCTGATGCGCAACTTCATCGGCTCGCTGCCGCGCGATCTGTTCGAGTCCGCCTACCTGGACGGCGCAAGCCACTGGACTGCCTTCACACGCCTGGCGCTGCCGCTTTCGCTGCCGGCGTTGGCATCATTGGCTATTTTCCAGTTTCTGTGGGTATGGAACGATCTGCTGGTAGCGCTAGTGTTCCTCTCTGGCCGCCAGCCGGTGCTGACCTACCAGATCAACGGGCTTGTGCAATCCCTGGGCGGCGGCTGGCACTTGCTGACCGCCTCGGCCTTCCTCTCAATGCTGCTGCCGATGATCGTCTTCTTCGGCTTCCAGCGCTTCTTCGTGCGCGGCCTGCTGGCCGGCGCGGTCAAGGGATAGGAAGCAACAGCCAGCTGATTTAGAATTCTGTCCCTACGTCTTTGCGAGGCGCCGCGAAGCGGCGCAGAAGCAATCCCCGAGCTGAATGGAAAAGCTTGGGGATTGCTTCGCTTCCACTGCATTGCAGTGCATCGCTCGCAAAGACTATCTCAATGCATCTGAGTATTTGGACTCCGGAGTAACCTGTCTCATGCAACCCACACCCCTTTGGTACAAAGACGCCATCTTCTACGAGCTCTACATCCGGGCTTTCAAGGACAGCGATGGCGATGGCCACGGTGACATCCGTGGCGTGATAGAAAAACTGGACTATCTTCAAGACCTGGGCATCAACTGTATTTGGCTGTTGCCGATGTTCCCCTCCCCCCTCAAGGATGATGGCTACGATGTAGCCGACTTCTACAACATCCATCCTGACTACGGCACTCTGCACGATTTCAAAGAGCTGGTGGACGAGGCGCACAAGCGCAGCATTCGCGTAATAGCTGACCTGGTGCTTAACCACACCTCTGACCAGCACCCGTGGTTCCAGGAGGCGCGCAAAGGGCCAGACAATCCCAAGCACGACTATTATGTCTGGAGCGATACCCAGGACAAATACCAAGACGCACGAATCATCTTTTTAGACACCGAGGATTCCAACTGGAGCTGGGACGAAGAAGCCAAGCGCTACTACTGGCACCGTTTCTACTCTTCACAGCCCGATCTGAACTACGACAACCCGGAAGTTCAGGATGCAATGATGCATGTGGCCAAGTTTTGGCTTGATCTAGGCGTCGATGGGTTCCGCTGTGATGCAATCCCCTATTTGATTGAGCGTGAGGGTACCAACTGCGAGAATCTGCCAGAGACCCATCTATATCTTAAAAAGCTACGCCAGTTTGTGGACGAAAATTTTCCTGACAGTATTCTGCTGTCGGAAGCCAATCAATGGCCGGAAGATGTGCGCGAATACTTCGGCGAAGGGGACGAGATGCACATGGCCTTTCATTTTCCGATCATGCCAAGGCTCTTTATGGCTATGCGCAGGGAAGACACCACGCCTATTCGAGAGATCCTGGAACGTACACCCGAGATCCCGCCAAATGCCCAATGGTGCACGTTCCTACGCAACCACGACGAACTCACTCTGGAGATGGTCACTGAAGAGGAGCGTCAGTGGATGTGGGAGCAATACGCACCAGAACCACGCATGCGCCTCAATCTTGGCATCCGCAGGCGCCTCGCACCGCTACTGGACAACGATTTCAGGAAGATCACCCTTGCGAACTCCCTACTTTTTACGTTGCCCGGCTCGCCAATATTGTACTACGGTGACGAGATTGGCATGGGCGATGACATTTGGCTAGAGGATCGCAATGGCGTTCGCACTCCAATGCAATGGAGCAAGGGTAACCAAGCTGGTTTCAGCCCCAGCGCCACGGCATATTCGCCGGTAATCGATTCTGCTCCTTATGATCCGACGCATGTGAACGTTGAAGACCAAATGAGTGATTTAGCCTCGCTTTACTACGTGACAAAAAACATGATTGCGATGCGCAAAACCCACCGCGCCTTTGGCTGGGGCAGCTTTGAATGGGCCAACACTTCGCACCCCACCCAAGTGGCCGCGTATTACCGCCGCCATGAAGGCGAAGAGCTACTGATCCTCAACAACTTGAGCAGTCAGGAAATTGACTTGTGGGTAGAGATCCCGGATCGGCCGCTGTTCTTCCCGCCGCCCAATCTGTTCACGGGTCGCGCCACGGGCGAGCTTGTCGATGGCCGCCTAAGCCTGAAGCTGGCCGGCCACGGCTACGAATGGCTTAAGCTGACGTAGGCTGCGGGAACTCCCGCACCAGCAGCGCAGGCACCTTGGCAGTGATGTCCTTGAGCACCTGGCGATAAATCGGCAGCACCTGCTCCTCGCTGCCGCGGGCAGTTGCGGGGTCAGGGAAGCCGAGGTGCTGCTTGCGGCCGGGGCCAAGCCATACCGGGCAATTCTCGGCCGCGTCATCACACAAGGTCACCACCAGGTCGAAAGCCTGATCCTTGAATACGTCAGGGTGCTTGGGTTGCCCAAGATGCACGATCCCGACTTCGGCTAAAGCTTTGCCGGTGTACGGATTTATCTCTGCTGCGGGTTGAACACCAGCGCTAAAGGCCTGCCACTGGTCACTGAGCCGCGCGTTCACAATCGCTTCTGCCATTTGCGAGCGGCAGGTATTGCCTGTGCACAGGAACAGAACTTTTCTTCGCTGCATTTTGCATCACACCGGTTTAGCCAAACCGGCCGGTAATGTAATCCTCAGTAATTTTTTGTTCAGGGCGCGTAAACATAGTCTTAGTATCGCCATATTCCATCAGCATGCCAGCCCGCTTGCCATCCTCAGACAATGAGAAGAACGCCGTGCGGTCAGACACGCGGGCAGCCTGCTGCATATTGTGGGTCACGATGATAATGGTGTAGGCGGTGGCCAGATCGCGCATCAACTCTTCAATGCGCAAGGTGGCGATCGGGTCCAATGCGGAGCAGGGTTCGTCCATCAGGATGATATCTGGCCGCACGGCGATGGCGCGGGCAATGCACAGGCGCTGCTGCTGGCCGCCGGAGAGCGAAAGGCCGCTCTGGTCCAGCTTGTCCTTGACTTCGTCCCACAGTGCGGCGGCCTGCAGGCTGCTGTGCACCAGTTCATCCATATTGCCTTTGAAACCGTTGATGCGTGCGCCCCAGGCTACATTCTCGTAGACCGACTTGGGGAACGGGTTAGGCTTCTGGAACACCATGCCGATGTGACGGCGCACCTCCACCGGGTCAACATCGGCTTTGTAGATGTTCTGGCCGCGGAAGAGCACCTCACCGGTCGTGTTGACGTTCGGGATCAGCTCGTTCATGCGGTTGAAGGCACGTAAAACAGTGCTCTTGCCGCAGCCTGAAGGGCCAATGATGGCGGTGATGCGGTTAGGTTGAATATCCATACTCACATCACGTACAGCCTGAAAACTGCCGTAGTAAATGCTCAGGTCTTTGGTATCAATGGCTGCGGTTGTGACGGCCGCTGTTGCAGTATCGGTCATGCTACAGGCTCCTGCGATAGCGATTACGCAAAATAATGGCAGTGGCGTTCAGTGTGAGCAGCAGGCCCAGCAGCACCAGGCTTGCGCCGCCAGCCAGATTGCGGAACACGGATTGCGGGCGGGCCGTCCATTGGTAGATCTGAATGGGCAGCGTTGTGAAGTTGGAGAATGGACCTTCGGGATCCACCTGGATGAAGGTGGACGCGCCGATCACGACCAGCGGAGCGGTCTCGCCAATGGCACGCGAGATGGCCAGGATGGTGCCGGTCATAATGCCCGAGATGGCATTGGGAAGCACGTGGTGCCAGACCGTCTCCAAGCGGGTTGCGCCCAGGCCAAAGCTGGCCTGGCGCAGCGAGCTGGGAACCGCCTTGATCGCCTCCTGAGCGTTGATGATGATGAGCGGCAGTACCAGCATGCCCAGCGTCAGCCCCGCAGAAAGAATGGTGCGTCCGTTGGCAGTGCTCGGATCGCTGGCGCCAAAGGCCACCCCGCTGGTGAAGTGCCCCAATGCACGCACAAAAATGGCCAAGCCCAAAATGCCATAGATGATGGATGGCACGCCCGCCAGGTTGGTTATATTGGTCTGGATAATGCGATTGATTAGATTGTCGGGCGCATATTCCTGTAAGTAGACTGCCGCAGCCACCCCTACCGGGAAGGCAAACAGCACCGCGATCGCAATGGTCCACAACGAGCCAAGCACCGCGGTGCGCACACCGGCTATCTCGGGATAGCTCGACTGCGGAGCGCGCAGGAAGTGGCCGTTCAGCCAGCTGCGAAACTCCAGGCGGGCATTGGGAAATTCCTGAGCAGCCGTTTGGCGAATGGCGTCACCATCGGTAAGGGTCTCGAACAGCGACCACTGCGCCACGAACTTTGGCTCAATCACACGCTCCAGGATCAGGTCGTACACCTCCCCCGCTGAGCGCTCGGCAAAGGGTTTCTCAAATTCGTAGCGAGCGAACAAGCCAGCTGAAATGTGCGCTTGCAGTACCTGGATCAGGGTTTCTTTGTCCTGCTCTTCCAGGGGCACGCCATTCACAGCCAAGTCCTGCGGAGGAATGGTGTCTTCTACGGCCACATAACCAAATGAGCCGTTAAGGATGTTGAAGAGCAGTGCACCTAGCGCCACGATGCCCACCAGCAATGCAACCTGAAACACCACCAGCCAGACGCGCCCCCGACGGTGGCGCTGCAGCAGATTAGAGTCGCTCACTCGTACACCTCACGGAAGCGGCGCACAATGTACTGGCTAAAAATGTTGAGTGCCAGAGTCATCACAAAAAGCATGAGACCAATGGCGAAGATGCTGTTGTAATCCAGTGAGTCGTAACTCAGGTCACCGCCGCTGATGCGCACGATATGCCCGGTCATCGTCTCAGCGGCCTGGAATGGATTGAAGGTGAAAGCTGGCCCGGCGCCAGCCGCAAGGGCCACCACCATGGTCTCGCCCACAGCGCGGGAGATGGCCAGGATGGCCGCGGCCGCAATGCCAGAGAAGGCGGCCGGCAGTACGATGCGCACGGCGGTTTCCAGCTTGGTAGCGCCCAATCCGTAGGCAGCTTCACGCAGCGAGCGCGGCACGGCGTTGAGGGCGTCTTCGCTGATGGTGCTCACCAGGGGCAGGATCAGGATACCTATAACGATGCCGGCGGAGGCGGTGTTGTAGATCTGCACGACGTTCTGCCCAAAAATAGTTCGCAACAATGGCGTCATAAAGGTAAGCGCAAAGTAGCCGTATACCACTGTAGGTACGCCAGCCAGGATCTCAAGAATGGGCTTTAGCGTATTGCGCGCCCGTGGGGAGGCGTATTCACTGAGATAGATGGCGGTTGCCAGCCCCAGTGGCAGGGCCACAAGGATGGCGATGCCGGAGACCATCAGCGTGGCGTTCAGTAACGGAAGTACGCCAAACTGCCCAGCGTGCGGCGCCCAGGTGGTGCCGGTAAAAAATTCAGCCAGGCTGGGGTCAACGCCTTTATGTATTACAGCGCCGGCGGCATGCGCGGCGGGCGGCGTATCCTGCGCGCCACGCTCCACAACATAGATGCTGTCTTCGATAGCAATCAGGTGCATTACTTCCTGGTCGAGGCGCAGAGTGTCGCCCTCGCGCAGGGGAGTGCCAATCGGGCCAACCTCGATGCGGGTATCTGTTGGGGCAATGTTGACAACGATGGGTTTATTGGTCAGCTGCCACTGTGTGCGCCCAAAAAAGAGCAGGGATTCTTTACCCAGCTCATAAATAATTCCAGCGGTTACGAAAATGGAGAGCAAACCGCAAACGAACAGCAGGCTCTGGATCACGAGCTCGCGCAGGCGCGGCTTGCGCTTCAGGGAAACAAGGTCAGAGGTGCGAGTGGGAGCCATGGGGCTAGGGGTCGCTGCAGTTTGAAAATGGAATTTCATTATAACTGTCCCAACTCAGGCGATTGGGGCGGCCAGCAGACTGCCTGGCCGCCCCAATCTTGCGAAAGGAGAAGTGACGCTAGCCTAAGCTAGTTGCCCACAGCAGCGTCGAAAGCATCCAGTGCGGCCTGCAGAGCAGACTCGCTGGCCGGGAAGTAACCCACTTCGACGATCTCCTCATTTACAAAAGCGAGGTAGAAGTGAAGGAAGGCTGCCACCTGGGGCTTGCCGTTCAGGATGTCTGCGGTGGTGTACAGGAACAGCGGGCGAGCCAGTCCGTAACTGCCGTCTTCGACAGTGACGTCATCCGGCTGCACGCCATCCAGGCTCAGAATCTTCAGGGTGCTGGCATTCTCGGCATAGTACGCATACCCGAAGAAGGCAACCGCGTACGGGCTGCCCTGGATGCCCTGCACCAACACGTTGTCATCCTCGCTTAGCTGGGTGTTGCTAGCCGCCAGAATGGTACTGGGGTCATTGCCATACACATGCTCAACAAAGTAGTCGAAGGTGCCGGAGTCCGTGCCAGGGATAAAGCGCTGGATGGGCTCATTCGGCCACTCGGGGCGAACATCAGACCAGTTGGTGGCCTCGCCAAAAATCAGGGCCAACTCTTCCGTGGTCACATCGGTGACGAAGTCATTCGCCTGGCTCACAACAACAGAGAGCGCATCCGTGCCGACGCGGAACTCGATTGGCTCACGGCCAATGGACTGGCAGGAAGCAACTTCAGACTCGCGGATGGCGCGGCTGGAGTTGGCAACATCCGTGTCACCGGCAACGCAGAAGCGTTCGATGCCGGCGCCAGAGCCAATGCTATCGATGGTGATGCTGCCGCTGAAGCCTTCATCGCTGAAGCGCTCAGCCATGCGCTCAGTGAGCGGGAACACCGTGGAGCTGCCAGCAGTGATGATGGCGCCCGAAACAGCCAGTGGACTAAACGGGTCCATTGCAGGTGCCGTTGCCTCAGCAGGTGCGGCCGTAGCCTGGCTCGGAGCCTCGGTGGCTGCAGGTGCAGGTGCGCCGCAGGCGGCCAGCAGCACGCCTGCGATCACCAGCGCGGAGAGGCCTAAGTAGAGCTTACGATTCATGGATAGTTCCTCCTTAGGGAACTGAAACAGGGTTTTGAACACAGTCGCATGGTATCAATCGAGGGTTAAGCCCCCCGCGCAACGGATTAAAGGGATTGTTATGAATGTGTTAACTAGGAAACAGCTAACTGGCTGAGGCCAACGGCAGGGTAAAGAAAAAACGGCTACCCCTACCCTCCTGGCTGGTTACGCCAATGTGGCCGCCATGCGCTTCCACCACGTGGCGGGCGATGGCCAACCCCAAGCCTGTGCCAGTGCGGTTGCGGGCCGGGTCGATTTTATAGAAGCGTTCAAAGATGCGCGCCTGGTCATCCGCGGCGATGCCTATCCCCGTATCCTGCACGGCAAACTCCATCACCCCCTGGCGAGCCGCAGCCGAAGCTGTGATGTGGCCGCCGCGAGGCGTGAACTTGATGGCATTGTGGATCAAGTTGACCAGCACTTGCTCGACTCGCGGCAGGTCCGCTAGCGCGGCAGGCAGGTCGTCTGCACATTCCACCGTCAACTGCAGCCCAGCGCGCTCGGCCTGCATGCGCAGGCGGGCAGCCGCCGCGTTCAGCAATGCGCAGGGATCAACTGACGTCAACTCAAGTTTTACGTCTTTGGATTCGGTGCGCGCCAACTCCAGCAATTCGCTGACAAGGGCCGTGAGCGCATCCACTTCGGTTTCCATGAGGGTCAGAAAGCGGTCTGCGGTAGCCGGTTCGTTGATCGCTCCGCCTCGCAGGCTTTCGGTTAGCAGGCGCAGCGATGTGAGCGGTGTGCGCAGTTCGTGCGATACATTGCTGACAAAATCCTTGCGCACAGTCTCCAGGCGATGCAGCTCGGTTACATCTTCGAACGCCAGCAAACTGTGTCCATCAAGCCCATTCGCCAGGGGGTGCACAGCCGCACGTAACATGCGCCGGCTCTGCGGCACTTCAGACACTATGGTTTGGGCGGCCCGTGTGCGCACTGCCTCCTGCCACAGCTCCACGAACTGATACTGGCGCAGCAAATGGGTCAGCGAGCCGGCACGCATCTCATCATCGCTTAGGGCGAACAGGCTCTGCATGCGTTGGCTGCTCAGCAGCACTTTGCCATCATCCCTGGCTACCACAATGCCGGCCGGGCTGCCATTCAGCACAGCCTCAAGGTACTGGCGCTGCTGGCGCAATTCGCTAGACTCTGCTCGCCCTACATCAAAGTCATGCTCAACTTGCGGAGACCAGGCCAGAGCGATGCTAACCAATGCGCACAGCACCCCGGCAAACCAAAAGCCGCGGTTAAGCATCAACACGGCATCAGGGTCAGTGACTAATGGTTTTATTTGCGAATACAAGAATACAAGCAACGCGGCCTGCAAGGCCAACGCAAGCAGCATGCGGCCAAGGTTTATGCCGCGCAGGCCCATAGGTCAGCCCTCGAAGCGGTAGCCGACGCCGCGGACAGTAATGATGCGCTGTGGGTTTTCTGGGTCAGCTTCGATGCGCGAGCGAAGCCAGCGCACATGCACATCCACGGTACGGCTGCCCCCGCTGAATTCCCATCCCCACACTTTCTCCAGCAGTTGCTCACGCGTGTAGGCGCGGCCGCGGTTTTGCATCAGGAACATGAGCAGCTCAAATTCCTTAGGCTTGAGGTCCAGCACTTTGCCGTCCTGTTTGACCTCATGGCGGGTGATGTTGATGGCCAGGTTGCCGCTCACGACTTGCTCGCCAGCCGCCGGCTCAGCTTCGCTGTGCTCCATCTGCACGCGGCGCAGCATGGCTTTGACGCGGGCTAGCAGCTCGCGCATGGAAAATGGCTTGGTCAGGTAGTCATCCGCCCCCAGCTCCAGGCCCAGCACGCGGTCGATCTCATCATCACGCGCGGTCAGCATCAGGATCGGCACTTTGCTGTCTGCGCGCAGTGCGCGGGTGACATCAAAGCCATCCATCTCAGGCAGCATGAGGTCGAGCACCACAAGATTGGGTTCGGCCTTGCGCACGGCAGCCACGGCGGCGGCGCCATCGCCTACGGCTTGAACTTCGTAGCCTTCGCGGGTCAGGTTATACGTAAGCGCTTCACGAATGGCGGCGTCATCTTCAACCACCAGGACTTTTTGCGGCATTCAATTTCTCCCACGCCCCAACCCACGGTGTGCCCAGGCGATGCTTGGCAGGCACTTCAATATCCTGCAGGCGTTGAGCCAGGCTGGCTATCCCCTCGGCAATGCCGCCCATGTCATCCGCTATCAGCGCCTGGCGCAGTTTCTTGGCAGTAGGCTCAGTCCAGGCCCAATCCATACGAAAGCGGTCAGCCTTCACCCAGTAGCCGCGCTTCTCCCACGGCCCCACGCTGCGCTCCACACTCTGCGTCACGCCGTCCAGGGCAAACACCATGAACGCGGCCAGATCGCGCGCTTGGCTGTCAAAGCCCTGCCTGGCAATCAGCTCGCGCATGGCAATTGCCATGGCCTTCATCAGGCGCGTGCGGTCTGTGGCAACGTTCTCAGTTTTGATCACACGAGACATATCGCAATAATAATCCACGTCGCACAGAAACGCGCGGGTAGCGGCAAGCATTGCTATAATCGCACAGCTCCACACGGGGAAGTGTTGGAACTGGCAGACAAGCATGACTTAGGATCATGTGCCGCAAGGCGTGAGGGTTCGACTCCCTCCTTCCCCATTACAAGTAAAACAAGAACCCCGGCTTTGCCGGGGTTCTTGTTTTGCTTACATTACTCTGATAGTCTCGCAAATCCCCGCATGCTATAATCTCGCCCGTTCGTTCTAAATTCCTTAAGGAAGCATTGACTTGAAGATCACCAATCAAACCACCTCTGATGACCATCAGCTGCATCTGACGGTTGAGATCGAAGCTGAGACCATGCAGAGCGCCAAGCAAAAAGCGGCTCGCAAAATTGCAAAGCAGGTCAAGATCCCTGGCTTTCGCCCCGGTAAAGCCCCCTACAACGTAGTGGAAAAACAGGTGGGCGAAGCCGCCATTCGAGACGAGGCCATTGACATCATGCTGGATGATGTCTACCCCAAGCTGATCGAAGAAACTGGCGTGAAGCCTTACGGCCCCGGCACCCTGGAGAAGATCGACGAAGACAAGACGCCGCCGGTCTACGAGTTTCGCGTGCCGCTGTCACCTGTTGTCAAGCTGGGCGACTACGACAAAATCCGCATGGCGTTTGAAGAAAAACAGCCTAGCGAAGAGGATATCCAGAAAGTCTTCACCAACCTGCGTGAGCAGAACGCAGTGCTCTCCCCCGCCGACCGCCCCGCGCAGGAAGGCGATATCGTCTATATCCAGCTCAGTGCCACACGTCAGGACGCAGCCGAGGGCGATCCCGAGCTGTTGCCAGAGCGCAGTTACCCAGTTGTGGTCGAGAAGACGGATGTAGACACCAAAAATGAATGGCCTTTCCCAGCCTTCTCTCGCACGCTTATTGGGTTAAAACCGGGCGAAGAAAAAAGCTTCCCGCACACGTTCGGCGAAGATTCTGAATTTGAAGACCTGCGCGGCAAGACGGCCAACTTTGCAGTCAAGGTTGAAGAGATCAAAGCACGCGAATTGCCTGAGCTGGATGACACCCTGGCGCAAAGCGTAGGCGAATACAAAACCGTGGACGAGCTACGAACTGAGATCGTGCGCCAGCTCACCGAGAATTTGAACCGCCAGGCACGTGATGAGTACGATGACAAGATCGTCACGCAAATGATCGCCGAGAGCGAGATCAAGTTCCCGCCCCAGATGCTGCACCACGAGGTGCACCATTACATTGAGGATATGGTGCCTGACCTCAATGCCCGCGGCATGGACATGGACGCCTACCTGGGCAGCCGCCAAATGACCATGGACGATCTTGAAAAAGAGGTCGAGCCAGTTGTGGAAGAGCGCCTGAAGAAGTCACTGGTGATCATGGAAGCCTCTCGCCAGGAGAACATTGAAGTTCCTGAAACTGAGATGCAAGGCATTGTCCAGCTTAAGCTGGCCCAGCTGCAGCAAATGGTCTCAGCCCAAGACATGCGCAAGTTCCTCAACAACCGGGACAATATCCAGAGCCTGGTCAGCCGCACCATGAGCGAAGAAGTCATTCGCCGCACCCTCGCCCGCCTTAACGCCATTGGCCGCGGCAAGGGCGACGAGCACCGAAAGGAAACTGCCGCTGCCAGCGTCAGTACCGATGAGGCTGCAGCCGCACCCGCGGCCGATGCGGAGCCCGAAGCTGTGGAAGCCGCGCCGGCTCAGGCCAGCCAGCCCGCAGTTGAAGATACAGGAAAGGAAAATAACAATGAATAAGCCTAATAGCATTACCGGTCAGTCCGGTTTCACCCCGCAATCCGTCATCCCCATGGTGATCGAGTCCACCGGCCGCGGCGAGCGCGCGTTTGACATCTACTCGCTGTTGCTGAAGAACCGCATCATCCTGATCAGCACGCCCATTGACGATCAGACCGCCAATCTGGCAGTCGCCCAGCTCATTTACTTGAGCAATGAGGATCCGGATTCGGCGATCCAGATGTATATCTCGTCCCCCGGCGGTTCCATCTACGCCGGCATGGGCATCTACGACACCATGCAGATGATCCCTAACCAGATCAGCACGGTAGCCGTGGGCTTCACCGCCTCGTTCGGCACGATCTTGCTGACCGCTGGCGCCAAGGGCCACCGCTATGCGCTGCCCAACGCCACCATCCACATGCACCAGCCGTGGCAGCAAGGCGGCGGCGGCCAGGCCAGCGACATCGAGATCCAGGCGAAAGAGATCCTGCGCCAGCGCGCCCGCCTCAACGAAATTCTGGTGGAGCGCACCGGCCGCACCCTGGCTGAGATCGAGAAGGACACCGACCGCGACACCTACATGACCGCCCAGGAAGCGGTGGAGTACGGCCTGGTGGACCAGGTGCTGCAGCCCCGCGAACTGAAGCAACTAACTGAGAAGTAACGCATACACAGCACTTGCTGACAAAAACTGAAACAAGAGCCGAGGCGATGCCCCGGCTCTTGTTTTTATCCGTCATTGCGAAGCCGTTTAGCCACTAAGTGAGGTAACAATCTGAAGTTGCGTATAATCCCATCCTTATGACTCCCCTCAAAGCCCTGCTCCTGGATATGGACGGCGTGCTGTGGCGCGGCACTGAGGCCATCGGCAGCGTGCCGGACAACCTGGCCGCCATCGCCGCCAAAGGGCTCAAGGCCGCCTTCGTCACCAACAACGCCACGCTCACAGTCGAGCAATATCTTGAGAAGTTCAAAAAGTTTGGCGCACATGTGCAGCCAGAGCAGATCCACACTTCAGCCAATTCGGCTGCGCACTACCTGCACATGCAGTACCCGCAGGGCGGCAATGTCTACGTCATTGGCGAGACTGGGCTGCGCCAAGCGGTCGAGTCGCGCGGCTTCACCATCAGCGACGCTGACTCCATTGCCGTCATCGTTGGCCTCGACCGCGAACTGACGTACGAGAAGCTGCGCACCGCTACCCTACTGATCGCCCAAGGTGCCGTCTTCATCGGCACCAATCCTGACCGCACGCTACCCTCGCCCGCCGGTCCGGTGCCCGGCGCAGGCAGCATCTTGGCCGCCCTGCAGGCAGCCACCGGCGTGCAGCCCACCGTGATCGGCAAGCCCGGCACCGTCGGCTTCCTGGCTGCTATGGACGCGCTGGGCGTGGCTCCGCAGGAAACCATGATGATCGGCGACCGCGTGGACACCGACATTGCCGGCGCCCAGGCGGCTGGCTGCCGCACCGGGCTGGTGCTGAGCGGCATCACCAGCGAAGCCGAGGCACGCGCTTGGCAGCCGGCGCCCGATCTCATCGCGCCTGACCTGGCAACTCTTTTGGCACAACTGCCTTAAACACAGTACCCTAGTGCAGATGGACACTCGTCCGCTTATCTACGACCTAAGCCAGCAAGACCTGGCCGAGCAGTTGCGCGCCTGGGGCCAACCTGCCTACCGCGCTGCCCAGATCTGGGATGGGCTGTACAAACAACTCTGGTCCAAGCCTGAGGACTTCACCAACCTCTCCAAAGACCTGCGCGCCAAGCTGGGCGAGCATTTCAGTTTCAGCCATCTGCAGCCCAGCGTCACCCTGCACTCTACAGACAAGCAGACCCACAAGACGCTGTTCAAACTGCCGGATGGCAACGCCATCGAAACCGTGCTCATGCGCTATGACGATCGTGACGGTAGCCAGGGCCGCCGCACGCTATGCATCAGCACGCAGGCGGGCTGCGCCATGGGTTGCGTATTCTGCGCAACCGGCCAAATGGGCTTTCGCCGCAACCTCACCAGCGGCGAGATCGTTGAGCAGGTGCTGTACTTTGCCCGCCAGCTAAAAAGCGATGGCCAGCGCGTGACAAACGTGGTGCTTATGGGCATGGGCGAACCATTCCACAACTACGATGCCAGCCTGGCTGCCATCGCCCGCCTGAACGATCCGGATGGTTTCGGCCTGGGGAGCCGGCACTTCACCATCTCGACGGTGGGCCTGATCCCCGCCATCAAGCGCTACACCAGCGAGAAGCATCAAATGGGCCTGGCCATCTCGCTGCACGCTGCAGATGACGAGCTGCGCGCCAGCATGCTGCCGGTCAATAATCGCTACCCCATCAAGGATCTTATCCAGGCCTGCCGCGACTATGTGCAAGGTACCGGGCGGCGCATCACATTCGAGTGGGCGCTGATCAATGGCGTCAATGACACGCCTGAGCAAGCCCGCAAGCTGGCCGCGCTGCTGCAGGGCTTGAACTGCCACGTCAACGTCATTCCGCTCAATCCCACGCGCGGCTACCCTGGCCAGCGTTCGACCCGCGAGCGCGTCGCCGAGTTCCGTAGCATCCTGGAGGCCGCTGGCATCTCCTGCACTGTGCGCGTGCGCCGCGGCATTGATATCCAGGCAGGCTGCGGCCAGCTGGCCGAATCTCAGGCGCAGCAGCCTATTCAAATCAGCAACTAAACGGTGTACAATCAGCGCACTGATGACTGAACAAGTCGTGCGCCTTATCTATCCGCCTGCAGCGGTCAATACCCCAGTTGTGACTCAGTTGATTCGCAATTTTGTTGGGCTGACTGTCAACATCCTGCAGGCCCAGGTGAACCCCACCCAAGGCTGGCTTGAAGTGCAGCTGGTGGGCAGCTCGGCCATCATCGAGTCTTCGATCGATTGGCTGAGGTCGCAGGGAATTGAGGTGCAAGTCTTGGGGCATTAGATCCATCTATCTTTCGAGGTTGCCATGAACGACCGAGTGCCTGATTTCGAACTCGAACTGGAGCGCATCCAGGAGCTATTACGAGACGAGAAGATAACAGAGGCACTCGAAGTGTTTAAGGGCCTCAACCTCGGTGACCAGATCGAGGCATACAACCAGCTATCCGAAGAGCATCAGGAGGAGTTTGTGAGCCTCCTGCCGCCGGAGGATGTCGCTGAGCTGTTCAACCGCCTGAGCGATGCCCAAGCAGTTGACGCCGCCGAGCACTTATCCACCGAAACGCTCTCCGAAATTCTTGATGAAATGCAGCCTGACCAGGTTGCAGACATTCTGGGTGACCTGCCCCCAGAGCAGGCCAACGAAGCCCTCCAGCAGATGGAGGACCCGGAAGACGTCATCCCCCTGCTGGGCTATCCGGACGAGACGGCCGGCGGCCGTATGACCACTGAGTACATCGCCATGCGCCGCCACACCACCGCTACGCAAGCCATCGACTTCCTGCGCCAGATCCATCCTGACCACGAGGTGCCGTACTACGTCTTCGTGATCGACCGGGAGCGCCGCCTGTGTGGCGTAGTGGGCATGCGTGAGCTTGTGGTGGCCTCACCCACTAAGCTGGTCGAAGACCTGATGGACCCCGAAGTCATCTTTGTCACTGCAGGCACGGATCAGGAAGATGTGGCCCGCACGATGAGCAATAACAATCTCTCGGCCATTCCCGTAGTGAACGACAATGGCGAGATGCTGGGCGTCATCACCCTGGATGACGTGATCGATGTGCTAAAAGAAGAAGCCGGCGAGGACATTCTGCAGCTGGGTGGTGTGGAGCCTGGCCCGTTGCTGGATGTGCCATATTGGTCACAGAAAATATCGCAGGTGGTGCGCTCGCGCTTTACATGGCTGCTGACGCTTTTCATCGCCGAGACCCTGACGGGTACGGTGATGCGCCATTACGACGAAGAGATCAAGACCGTCGTCTCTTTGGCATTCTTCGTGCCGCTGCTGATCGGCACAGGCGGCAACGCCGGCTCACAAACTGTGGCCACCATCATTCGCGGCATGGCCCTGGGCGAGGTCAAACGCAGCGAGCTGCTGTGGGTGCTGTGGAAGGAGTTCCGCACCGGGATTGCCCTCGGCGTTTTGCTGGGCATTGTAGGCTATGCGCGCGCCCTGTTGTGGGGCGTGGATTGGCACCTGGCGGTTACCGTGGCGCTCACCATCGCCATCATCTGCGTATGGGCCAACTCGGTTGCCGCCACGATCCCCATGCTGGCCGACAAGCTGGGCATCGACCCCACCATCATCTCCGGCCCATTCATGTCTACACTGATCGATGCCACCGGCTTGATCATCTACTTCACGCTGGCGGCCTGGATCTTGCCACAGCTCTAGCATGCAGTCCTTGCTGCGCGTCTTTTTCTACCTGCTCTACCAGCCGATGGCGTGGAGCTATGACGCGGTGGCCTGGCTGGTGTCTCTGGGCCGCTGGCGCAGCTGGGTGAATAGCGTGCTGACCGAACTCGGGTCAGGACGCATTCTGGAGCTAGGCCATGGCCCCGGCCATTTGCAAGTGGCTATGCGCAATGCAGGCCAAACGCCGTTCGGCATTGACCTCAGTGCGCAGATGGGCAAGCTGGCCGCTCGCCGCATGCAGGCAGCCCGCTACCGCCCGCTGCTGGTACGCGCTGATGGACGCAGGCTGCCTTTCGCTCCCCGCGCGTTTCAGCACGTCGTTGCCACCTTCCCCACCGAATATATAGTCCAAGCCAGTACGCTGGCAGAGGCACGACGCACACTGGCTGCTGGCGGCAGCCTGGTGCTGCTGCCAGCAGCCTGGATCACAGGCGGCGATTGGCTTAGCCGCGCCGCAGCTTGGCTGTTTCGCGTCACTGGCCAGGCAGGTGAATGGAACATCAGCTTCAGCGCGACCATTCGTCAGCAAGGCTTCAGCGTGCAAGAGAAACGCATTACGTCGCCCGGCTCAGAAGTTATGCTGCTGGTTTGCAAGCCGCAATGAGCGCGGTCAGCGACCTGCTTCAGGCGATCTTTGGCAACAAGCAACCCAATTTCTATGCCGAATTTGAAGGCTGGCTCCGTAGCTCGCGCCGCTTCCGAGACTTTGCCCATGCGTATCGCAACAAGATCCGCGCCAAGCTGAACAACGCCAAGCACCCGGGCAGCCAGGAAGATCTATACGCCGAGCTGCAGGCTGCGGCAACGTTCCTCAGGCCACCCCACTTCGCTCTCGAATACGACCACTACGCCGCAGCCAAGCAACGCGGCCCAGACTTTACGGTCACGTTCAGATCCCGCACGCTATTCAATGTCGAGGTGCGGCGGGTCGCCGTTGGGCCGCAAAAGCTGGCCGCCATCGTTTGCGAAAAGGTCGGCCAGTTGCCGCCCAGCAGCATCAACCTGGTATGGCTGGCAGCCGCCGACGCCCTCGGCGAGGCGGAGCTGGCCGCCACCCATGTGCAACTGCGCCAGGCGGCTGAGAGCAAGGAAGATGGCTACTTCCAGAACCGCGGCTTCGCCAGCGCAGCCGAGTTCGTCAAACGCTATCCACGCCTGAGCGGGATTGTGCTCTATCAATCCGGCGTCCAAGCGCTGTGGCTAAATCCAATAGCACGGCACGCCGTTCCGCGTGACTTGCAGTCTGCACTGCGCCAATTGCAATCTGGCGATTAGCCTGCTCGGCATCGCTACCCACCGGAATCATTTACAATCCGCCCCAATGGAAATCCAGATCGGCGTTGCCAAGATCAACAAATACGCCATGTCCGAAAGCGGGGACACGCTCGAAGTTGTAGAGCGCCCGGCGGGCGGCATGTCGGTAGTGTTGGCCGACGGCCAGCGTTCCGGCAAAAGCGCCAAGTTCATCTCCACCATGGTGGTGCGCAAGGTCATTGCCCTGCTGGCCGAGGGCGTGCGTGACGGCGCAGCGGCGCGCGCCGCTTCCGACTACCTCTATACCCATCGCAACGGCCAGGTGCAGTCCACGCTCAACATCGTCTCGATCGAGCTGGACAACCGCTGCCTGCTGATCACGCGCAACAACCCGCTGCCCGTGCTGGTGTATCAGGACCAGACAGTGCGCATGCTGGACGAGCGCAGCGACGCGGTGGGCCTGCGGCGGGAGACCCGCCCGGTACTGACCCGGCTGGAGCTGCAGCCGGGCCTGACGATCGCCGTGTTCACAGATGGCCTGCCTTTCGCCGGCGAACGCAGCAGCCAGCCTATGGATATTCCCGCCGCGTTCAGCCGCCTGGTGGACGCCGGCGCCAGCCCGCAGGCGGTAGCCGATGGGCTGATGGCCGAGGCATTGACGCTGGAGAGCAACCGCCCCGGCGACGACATCAGCGTCCTGGTGGTCGGCGTGCGGGAGGGCACCCCCGGCGACCAGGTACGCCGCATGTCTGTGCATTTGCCGCTTGGCCCCGGATAGAATAGCGTCATGAGTAGTACCAAGCCGCGCGTTGGAGTGGTTGGGCCCTGCAAATCGGGCAAATCCACCCTGGTGCGCGGCTTGCACGAAGCGGGATACCTCGCCAATCAGATCGCCCAGGAACATTCGTTTGCGCCGCGCATGTGGCAGCTGATCGAGCCGCCTGACATCCTGCTTTACCTACACACCGAATACCCCAACACCGTGGCCCGCGGTCTGCAGTGGCTGGAGCGCGACTATGCCGAGCAGCAGACACGGCTTACCCACGCCCGCCAGCATGCCGACTTCGAGATCAGCACAGATGACCTGCCGCAAGAGGAAGTCTTGCGGCAGGTGCTGGAGTATTTGGCTACAGCGATTTCTTGATAAAGTCCACCAAATGCTTGTGCTGCGCTTTGAGCGAAGCCTCATGGATGTACATCATGTGGCCTGCTTCGTAGTATTCCATTGAGATATTGCCGCGCAGCTCCGGCGCGAGCTGCAGATGGTTGAAGGTGTACTCGGTGGCGTAGAACGGCGTAGCCAGATCATAGTAGCCGTTGGCTACGAACACTTTCAGGGCCGGGTTGATGACCATGGCCTGGCGCAGCGTTTCGGCCACGTTGAGGTACTGGTTCTCGTTCTCTTTGTAGCTCCAGGGGTGAACGCGGCCGGTCAGGATCTCATACGGCAGGTCACTCTCGAACTCCAGCTCGGCGCGCACATACTGGTTCAATGCGGCTGTGAAGGCGGCCTGGATGGCTGCATAGCTCGGGTCAAACTCGTAGTTCTCGCCGGCCGAGTCGCGATCGGATGCGATGTAGCGAGAGTCCAGCCGCCCCACGGTCTTGCGTTCGTTACGCAGCAGCTCTTTCGTGAAGCGATGAATTTCGATGCGCAGATTGGTACGCTCCACATAGTCAGCCGAGAGGCCAGTATAGGCGGCCAACCTGGCGGCGATCTGCTGGCGCTGCTCAGCGGGCAAGCTGTCGCCCTGGAACAGGGCGGCAGCGTACTCGCCGGAGGCGAAGCTGCGCACCTCGGCCAGCGTTCTGGTCAGATCCTTTTGCAGATCAGCGCTGAGCTGCTTGTGATACCAGGCGGTTGCCGTATAGGTGGGCAGGAACAGGATGTACGGCAGGTCATTGCCGGCATTGAACAGCAGGGTCGAGAACTCCAGCACGGATGAGATAAGCATGATGCCGTTGAGCGCCATGCCATGCCGGTCTTGCAAACGGCCGGAGAGGGCAGCGGCGCGGGTGGTGCCGTAGCTCTCGCCGATCAGAAACTTGGGCGAGCTCCAGCGCTGGTGGCGGGTGGTAAATAAGCGAATGAACTCGCCCACCGTCTCGAGATCTTTTTGGAAGCCGTGGAACTGCTTGGCGGCTTCGCCGGGCACGGGACGGCTGTAGCCGGTGGTTACCGGGTCAATGAACACTAGATCGGTCTCAGCCAGGATGCTGTACTCGTTGTCCACAAGGCCAAAGGGTGGGCGCGGCATCGAATCATCCAACGGCATGTCCACACGGCGCGGGCCTAACACGCCGAGGTGCAGCCACACGGAGGATGAACCCGGCCCGCCGTTGAACGAGAAGGTCAGCGGCCGTGGCTTGGCGCTCTTGGGCTGTTCCGCTATATAGGCAGTGTAGTAGACCGAGGCCTTGGGCTTGTGCTCGCCCTTCTCGTCATCCTCTTCTTTGAGCACCAGCGTGCCCGCAATGGCGGTGTATTTGATACTCTTGCCACCGATCGTGACGCTGTGCTGGGTCTCTACGCGCTGCTCCTCGGCTGGCTTCTGCTCGGCCTTGGCCTCAGCCTTGGTGTCTTTCTCTTCGCTCATCTTTCACCTCGATCACAAAGCTACGTTATATACACCCAACAGCACAACCAGCACCGCTCCTGCACACAAGAACGGTGCATACGGGATGGATGCAAACATGGAATAGCGCCCGCGCAGCAGACTGATGAATACAAACGCCAAGCTGTACATGCCTGCCAGCAGCACGCCGGCGAACAGGGCCGGCATCACCGCCGGCCAGCCCATCAGCAGGCCGATCACACCCGCCAGATTGACATCGCCAAAACCCAGAGCAGTCTCCTGCCAGCTTTGCTTACGAAGGCGGGCCAGCAGGCGGCCGATCAGCTCACCGGAAAAATACAGGCCCAGCATCAGCAGGAAGCCAGCCGCCCCACCCGCCAGCGTAGGCAGCAGCTCGTGGCGCATCACGCCAATCGCTCCCAATGCCAGCGCGCCGAAGATGCTCACTGGGTGGAGCACCAGGCGATGTTCAATATCAATGACGGCGACCAGTGTGAAGTAGCTGAGTACAAGTGACAGCAGGTATGGAGAAAAATCCGCCGGCGGGTTTTGGAACACGTACACGCAGGCCAGCAGCAGCACAATGTGGACGACAAACTTGCGCGCCGAATGAATGTACTCCCCAAGCGACTGTGCGGTCAGCGGCCACCAGGCCGGCCGCGCCAGCCGACGCTCGGCAGGCAGCACATCGGCCAGGTAATTGACGACCAGGCCGGACAGCAGGCCGAGAAGGATGCCAATAAAAAGCATGCCGAGATTGTAAAGGCAACGGGAGGCAGAACGCCAGATGAAGCCGGCGCTGCCGTCAAAGTTATTGTTGCTAGAATATGGGTGGGGGTCAAAAGATATTACTACCAACTTTGCGCTCCCCACCCTGTTTCAGTCATAGCGGGCTTATAGCACAAGATACTGGCAGGCTGACGGATCAGGGCCGGCTGTCAAGGAAGCTGGCAAACAAAAAAAGACCGAGCTTGCGCTCGGTCTTTTTTAGTGGAAATAGTGCTTAGTTGGCTTCGGCAGCCGGGCGAGAGGCCACGTCTACGAACTGGTCGAAGAGTTCGCGCAGCATAGGCTCGGGCAGCGCGCCCACCTGGCGGTGGACCAGCTTGCCGTTGGCGACGAACAACATGGTGGGGATGCCGCGCACATCAAACTGGCCAGCCCACTGAGGGTTCTCGTCGGTGTTGACCTTGGCGATCACCACTTTGCCAGCGTACTCACCGGCAAATTTATCCAGGATAGGGGCTACGGCACGGCAGGGGCCACACCAGGGCGCCCAAAAATCCACCACTACCGGGGTATCGGACTGCAAAACGGCCTTCTCGAAGGCTTCGTCAGTTACATGAATAGGTTCGTTGATCATTTTATGCTCCATTATCGAGTTCTATACTGTTTGATGGCCTGTTGCAAGCCAATCTTACCCTCGGGAGTATAATGCCCGCGTGGTTTCCCTTCTGCATCGAGACGCCCCCCAACCCTACACTGTAGACACGCCGGTATACCAAGGTCCGCTGGATCTGCTGCTGCAACTGATCGAACGCGCTGAGCTGGATATTACCAAACTGGCGTTGGCGCAGGTGACAGACCAGTTCCTGGGCTACATGCGCACCCTGCAGGAACTCAAAGCCGAGCGCGTGTCCGAGTTCCTGGTGGTGGCCGCGCGCCTGATGCAGATCAAGTCAGAGGCGCTGCTGCCGCGCCCGGTTGTGCGCCAACCAGACGAAGAAGACCCCGGCGAAGCGCTGGTGCAGCAGCTATTGCTGTACAAGCGCTTCAAAGAGCTGGCCAGTTTGCTAACCCTGCGCCAGGATGATGCCATGCGCAGCTACCTGCGCATGGCATCGCCGCCCAAGGTGGAAGGCCGCCTGGACCTGAGTGGCATGACCGCCGAGGACGTGTACCGCGCGGCGATGAAGGTGTATGCCAAGGCCGACGCGCGTGCGCCGCTGCGCACGGTGGTGGCCGCGCCGCGGGTGACGATTCGCGAGAAGATCAAGGCCATCGCCGAGGCAATGCGCCACAAGACTGTGACGACGTTCCGCGAGCTGGTGGCAAAAACGCCCGACCGTTTGCATGTGGTGGTTACTTTTCTGGCGATGCTGGAGCTGGTGCGCCGCTACCGCATTGCGGCCAAGCAGGATGAGCTCTTTCAGGAGATCGAGCTGCGCCGCGATGACAATTGGAACGAGACGCTGGACTTTGAGTTGGAGTTCACCGAGTAAGGCCCCAGTCATTCCGACGAGGGGCGTAGCCCGAGGAGGAATCCTTTAGGGCACTGCAAAAGCAAGCAGGTCCTTCTTGGTCTAAGGGTTCCCCGGCTTTGATGGCTTGCGGACTAAGGAGCATCAATATGCCGCCTCGGAATAACAAAATGCCCAGTCATTCCGACGAGGGCGTAGCCCGAGGAGGAATCCTTTAGGGCACTGCAAACCAAGTAGGTTTTTCTTGGCCTAAAGGATTCCTCGGCTTTCTACACTAAAGTCAAGGTGGATTTGTACAGACCGCCTCGGAATGACTGCTTATGCCCTACTATGTCTACATCATGGCCAACCGGACGCGTACAATTTACACGGGCATCACAAGCAACCTGGAAGGCCGAGTTAACCAGCACAAAAACAAGCTCATTGAAGGATTTACCAAGAAATACGAGATTACTAAACTGGTTTATTATGAGGAGCATCCCACTGCGTTTGATGCAATTGCGCGTGAGAAGCAAATCAAAGCGTACCGTCGAGAAAAGAAGACTGCGCTCATTAACACCACCAATCCGCAATGGAATGACCTGGCTGAGGACTGGTAACTGGAATGCCCCCGAAGAAAAAAACTCAAAGCGTAAAGCCCAAAACTGCTGCACCCAAAGCCGCGAAAAAAGCCACTGCGCCTCAAGTGGACTGGGCGCACGTTGCCCGCCTGTTGCTGACCTCGCGCACGATTGACGAGATCGAGGAGCAGGAACTGGCCCCGGCTGGCAAAGTAACCTACCAGTTCTCCTCCAAAGGGCACGAGCTCTCACAGATCCTGCTTGGCTTGCAACTGACGCAAGGAAACGACGCGGCCACGGTGTATTACCGCAGCCGCCCATTCATGCTGGCCGCCGGCCTGACCCCACAGGAAGCCTTTGCCGCCGACATGGCCCGCACCGGCTCGCCCTCCGAAGGGCGCGATGTGGGCGTGGTGTACAGCCTGCCGCCGCGCCGCGGTGTCACCGTACTGCCATCTTCCGGCGATGTGGGCGCCCAATACACGCCCGCCGCCGGCTGGGCCCAGGCCGTCACCTATTACCAGAGCGAACTCAAGGACAAGGACTGGAAGAACGCCATCGCCGTGGCGCTGGGCGGAGACGGCTCTGTGGCCACCAATGGCTTCTGGGCTGCGCTCACGATCGCCACCACGCTTGAGTTGCCCATGCTGTTCTTTATCGAGGACAACGGCTACGGCATCTCGGTTCCGCGCCACTTCCAGACCCCGGGCGGCGACATCAGCGCCAACCTGGCATCCTTCAAAAATCTAAAACTGACCACCGGCTCCGGCACCGCGCCGGACGAAGCGGCTGGCCTGATCACCGAGGCAGTCAGCTACGTGCGCTCCGGCGCCGGCACAGCCCTGCTCAAGCTCAATGTGCCGCGCCTGACCGGCCACACGTTTGGCGAAGACCAAACTGCTTACAAGAGCGACAAGCAGCTCAAAGAAGAACGCAGCCGCGACCCCATCGAGACCCTGCGCAAGCACCTAGGTGCCAAGTTTGATTGGGATGGGTTGAAAACTGAAGTGGAGCAAGATGTACGCAAGCAGCTGGCGGCCGCCGAGCAGAACCCGGAGCCGGCCAGCCTGACCGGCACGCTACACCTCTTCGCCAGCGGCGAGCACCGAGCACAGGTGCCGCCTGCGCTCAACAAGCCCGCGCCCATCTTTGGCAGCGTAGCTGCCGAAGACGGCGCACGCATCAACATGTCCGAGGCCATCCGCCGCACGATGGAGGTGGAGCTGGAGCAAAATCCGCGCCTGCTCATCTTCGGCGAGGATGTTGGCCCGCGCGGCGGTGTGCACCGCGTCACGCTCGATCTGCAAATGAAGCATGGCGTGGCTCGCGTCTTTGATACTTCGCTATCCGAAGAGGGCATCATTGGCCGCGCTGCGGGCATGGCTTTCGCCGGGCTCACGCCGCTGCCTGAGATCCAGTTCCGCAAATATGCAGACCCGGCCACCGAGCAGATCAACGACACCGGCTGGGTGCGCTGGCGGACCCATGGCAAGTTCGCTGCGCCGGTGGTCATCCGTATCCCGGTCGGCTACAGCAAGAAGACCGGCGACCCGTGGCACTCCGTCTCCGGCGAGGCCATCTACGCCCACAGCCTGGGCTGGCGTGTGGCGATGCCCTCCAACGCCGCCGATGCTGTCGGCTTGCTGCGGGCAGCTCTGCGCGGGCAGGACCCTACAATTTTCCTCGAACACCGCGCCCTGTACGACACGCCGCCCTCGCGCCGCCCCTACCCGGGCGACGAGTACGCCCTGCCCTTCGGCCAAGCCGCGATTGTGCAGCCCGGCGACCAGCTCACCGTGGTGAGCTGGGGCGAGATGCTGCACCGTTGCCTCGAGGCCGCCGAGCCTTTCGCCAGCCGGGTCGAGATCATTGACCTGCGCACCATCTCGCCGTGGGACCGCGAAACCGTGTTGGCCTCGGTGCGCAAGACCGGGCGCTGCCTGGTGGCGCACGAGGATACGCACACCGGCGGCTTCGGCGGCGAGATTGCTGCCACCGTAGCGCAAGACGCCTTTGCTTATCTCGACGCGCCGGTTTCACGCATCACCACGCCGGACGCTCTCATTCCTTACAACATCGCTTTGATGAACACCATCATCCCCAGTGTGGAGGCATTACGAACACGCATAGACGAATTGCTCAAGTGGTAGCTCTCGGTTTTCTGGCACCCGGCCTGCTGGCCGCCTGCGGGGGGCCGCCGGATACTTCGCTGCCCACTGAGCCGGTTGTACAACTCAGCCCGCAGGAAGAAGCTGGTAAGCGTCTGTTCAGCCAGTACTGCGGCGCGTGCCACAGCATCGTGGGCCAGGCCAACATCGTTGGCCCGGCCATGACGGGTATTGCCACCCGCGCCGAGACGCGCATTGAGGGCATGAGTGCGCACGATTATCTGATCGAATCCATCCTTGACCCTGGCGCTTATCTCGTGCCCGGCTTCGATAATCTGATGCCCAGCACCTGGGGCACCACCCTGACCGGCGAAGAGATGGACGCCATCATCGCCTTTATGCTCACGCTCAAATAGCCCGTCAGGGTTATGATGCGGGTTGGATTCTTACAGAGGAGACATTTTCGCCAATGAAGACACTACTCACCTGGGTTCTGCGCATCCTCGGCCTGTTGCTGGGCGTGCTGCTCATTGCGCTGGCCGTGGCCGCCTTCACCCCCGTGCCGCGGGATGTGCTGCCCGCCGTGTACGGCGCCGGAGCCAGCTCCGTGCAGCCCTCCACCACGGGCCTGCTGCGCGCCTTCCCTGAGCTCAATTCCCCGGTAGACAATCCGCAAACGCCGGAAAAAGCCGAACTGGGCCGCCTACTATTCTTCGACCCGGTGCTGTCTGAGAACAACGAGATGAGCTGCGCCAGCTGTCACCATCCCGACCTCGGCTTTTCTGACGGCATGCAACTGGCCCAGGGTGTGAATGGCGAAGTACAGCGCAACGCGCTCAGCTTATGGAATGTAGGCTTCAACGCCCACTTCTTCTGGGATGGCCGCGCCGCCACCCTCGAGGACCAGGTGCTGGTGCCCCTTGAGCACCCCAACGAGATGCAGGTCAGCGACCGCGGCTCGTTGGAAGCTGAGCTGACCGCCATCCCTGCCTATGTGGACCTGTTCGATGCCGCCTTCCCCGGCGAGCCGATCAGCACGCTCAACGTGCAGCGCGCACTGGCCGCTTTCGAGCGCACGCTCATCAGCAACAACAGCCCGTTTGATGCATACGCCGCCGGCCAGCTGGATGCGCTCACCGCCAGCCAGCGCCGCGGCTTCGCCATCTTCCGCTCGGCGGCCACGCGTTGCTTCGAGTGCCACAGCGCGCCTACCTTCGCCAACGACACCTTCCGCATCACTGGCGTAGCCGACCTCGACGGCCAGGAGCACGACCCTGGCCGCTCCGCGGTGGGCGATGCGCCGGATGGCGCCTTCAAGGTGCCGACCTTGCGCAACATCGTGCTCAGCGCGCCGTATATGCACAACGGCATCTTCTCCAGCCTGGAAGAAGTCATTGACTTCTACGCAGCTGGCGGCGGGCGTGCCGACGGCGTTGAGAATGTAGACCCGCTCATCCGCGCTTTTCAACTCACCGATCAGGAAAAGACCGACCTGATCGCTTTCCTCTACAGCCTGACCGACGAGAGCAACCTGCCGGAGATCCCGCGCGAGGTGCCCTCCGGCCTGCCGGTGGTCTCGCCGATGCGCAACATCGAGCGTGAAACTGCCACCGAGACGAATGCCGTCGCCAACGGCGAGACCGTGGGCAGCGGCAGCGGCCAGCAGATCGAAGTGCAGGCTGGCGAAACCATCCAGGCTGCGGTGGACCGCGCTCGCTCGGGTGACACGGTGCTGATCCCCTACGGCGTGTACAACGAACGCGTCGTGGTGGATCTCAATGACATTACGATCTTGGGTGTGCCCAACGAAGCGGGCGAAAACCCGATCCTGGACGGCCAGGGCAAGCTGACCGAAGCGGTCATTGCCTCAGGCAGTGACTTTGAGATCGGCTACCTGACCGTCAAGAACTACACCGACAACGGCGTCATCGTGGAGGGTGTGACCAACGTCTACATGCACCACATCTACGCCGAGAACACCGGCACCTACGGTCTGTACCCTGTACAGAGCACCGGCGTGCTGATCGAACACAGCGAGGTGACCGGCGCAGATGACGCTGGCATCTATGCCGGCCAGAGCGAGGATGTAGTGATCCGCCACAACATCGTGCACGGCAACGTGCTGGGCATCGAGGCCGAGAACACGGTGGGCGCCGAACTGTATGGTAACCACGCCTACAACAACACCTGTGGCATCCTGGTTGTGGTGCTGCCCCACCTCACCTCAAAAGTCTCGCTCAACACGGTGGTGTACGACAACCTCATCGAGGCCAACAACCACAGCAACTTTGCCAAAGAAGGCACGGCCGCGGCCATCATGCCGCCGGGCACCGGCATCGCTTTGATCGGCTCGGACAATGTTGAGGTCTACAACAACACCATCCGCGACAACAACACCGGCGGCATCGGCATCTTCAGCCTCACCATCGCCTTCGACAAGAACGAGATCGACGTCGGCGACCGCCCCGAGAACATTCACATCTACGACAATGTGCTGAGCGGCAACGGCAAGCAGCCTGACCCGTTCCTGGCTCAGCTGGGCGTGCCAGGCTCCGACATCCTGTGGGATGTCAGCGGCGCCGGCCTGCGCGTGGACCAGCCGGAGGGTATCAGCATCTTCCCGCCGCTGCTGCCCACCTCCACCTGGGGTGATTGGGCCTACAACATGTACTGGAACGCGCTTAACTTCCTCGTCGGTCTGGTGAGCTAGCCCAAGGACGTACAAGCGACCAAAGAGCCTATGGCATGCGCCATAGGCTCTTTTTCTTGGCTGAGATGGCCGCACTCTCATCCCAACTGTGCTAAAATTCCACGCTTTTATCAACTCGCTCTTGGCCGCGCAGCTGAGGGCTTGCCCACGAGAAGGAGTTTAGATGCGCAAGTACGAAGTGACTTTTATTGCCCACCCCGACCTTGACGGCGAGGCCTTCAAGGCGCTCAACGAGCAAGTCCAGGGCTGGATCTCCAACGCCGGCGGCAAGATCGAGAAGACCGATGTGTGGGGCAAGCGCAAGCTGGCCTACCCCATCAAGAAGCAGGCTGAAGGCCAGTATGTTCTGCTGCATGCAGATATGGACCCGGCCTCCTGCGCCGAACTCGAGCGCCAGTTCCGCCTGCAAGAATCCGTCATGCGCTTCCTCATCGTGGCGGTAGACGAGGACTAACCCTCGTACAGAGGCACTATGAGCCGCGGCCTCAACAAAGTGATGCTTATCGGCCACCTGGGCCGAGACCCTGAGTTGCGCTACACGCCCGGCAACCGGGCGGTAGCCAGCTTCAGCCTGGCCAGCAGCCAAAGCTGGACCACGGCTGAAGGCGAAAAGCGCACCGAGACCGAATGGTTCAAAGTAGTGGCCTGGGCCGGCCTGGCGGAATTTGCCAACCAGTACCTGAAAAAAGGCCAGCAAGTCTACATTGAAGGCCGGCTGAAGACGCGGCGCTGGAAAGATGAGCAGGGAAACCCGCGCAGCGTTGTGGAAGTGGTTGCGCGTGAGATCCTGATGCTTAGCGAGCGCCGCGAAAAGCTGGAGCCTGAAGCCGAGGCCAGCTTCCCTGAAGACAATTACCCAGAAGGCGAAGAAGACGAGTTTCCCTTCTAGAGAAATCCATCTCGCAGAAAGTACAGCATGGCTCGTAAATCCTTCAATCTCACTCCCAACAATCTGGTCGGTGCCGAACGCGACAAGTTCTACAGCCGCCTGCTCACCATCGGCACGATCGCGGTGGTGCTGCTGGTGGTTGGCCTGGTGGGCTATACCATTTTGCAGCAGAGCTACATCATTCCGCGCCAGACCCTGGCTCAGGTGGAAGGCGTAGCCATCACTGGCGATCAGTACCAGCAGCGAGTGCGGCTGAACCGCACTCGCCTGGTGAACACGTTCATGCAGTATTACCAGATGCAAAGCATCGTGATGGACCCCACTTTCCAGCAGCAAATTTACGTGCAGCTGCTTGGCCTGCAGCAGGAGCTGGACCCGCTGGTGACTGGCGAGAACACGCTGAACGAGCTTATTGATGACGAGCTGCTGAAGCTTGAAGCCGCTGAGCTGGGCATCACTGTCAGCGAAGCGGATGTAGAGCGCGAGTTGCAGAACTTCTTTGGCTACTTCCCGGACGGCACGCCTACCAGCGTGCCCACCCGTACTCCGTACGCCACCGCCACCTTCACCAGCCTGCAACTGGAGATGCTTAACGCCACGCCCACTTCAGAGGTGCCGCCGACCGCAACCGCCACCCTGGCGCCCCTGCCCACCGGCACCGCGGCCCCCACGGCCACTCCTGTGACCGAGGATAGCTACCGCACCCAGCTAGCCGAGTATTTTGCCAGCCAGGGTGCTGAGGCTCAGATCAGCGAGCAGGCCATTCGCGAAGCCATCTACGCCGGCCTCCTGCGCCAAGCCTTCCGTGCCCGCTTTGAGGGCGACGTAGCCCGCACTGAGGATCAGGTATGGGCGCGCCACATTCTGGTTGCCACCGAGGAAGAGGCCCAGGATGTTTTGGACCGCCTGGAGGCTGGCGAAGATTGGGCTTTGATCGCGGCGGATGTCTCCACTGATATGTCCAACCGCAGCCTGGGCGGCGACCTGGGCTGGTTCAACCGTGAGCGCATGGTTGAACCTTTTGCCGAGGCAGCCTTCAGCCTGCGGGTGGGCCAGACCAGCGAGCCGGTGCAAACCGACTTTGGCTGGCACATCATCCAAGTGCTGGGGCACCAGGAGCAGCCAGTAAGTGAGGAAACCTTCAACCAGCGCGTCTATGCGGTGCTGAACGACTACCTGGCCGGCCTGCGCGAGAAATATTCCTGGGAGATCATTGGCGAGCGCTGGAAAGCTGCAACGCCAGACAAACCCAGCCTGCCTGCCCTGCAATAACAAAAAAAAGCCGCTCCAAATGGAGCGGCTTTTTTTTTGCAATGTTCCCGGTTACTCGGCCGGGATGATCAGCCAGGCCAGGAAATACAACAGCAGGCCGGGCACGCCCCCGGGCAGGAAAGCGATCACAAACGCCAGGCGGAACCAGAAGGTGCTGATGCCAAAAAAGTCGCCCAGGCCGCCACACACGCCTGCAAACACTCTATCGGTACGGGAGCGGCGCAGCGGCCGCCCAGAAGCATTAAACATGTTTCACCTCGTCTCTAATCACTGGGCGAAAGCGCCCATCTGAATATGTACGCAAGTGCAACACATTGGTTGCAACTATTTCTAGCGCGAATAGCGCTCATCCACCTGATCGAGGCGCAGGCTGATCACCTGGCTGGCCGTGTCACGCCCCATGGTGATGCCATAGATCACATCTGCCACCTGCACCGTGTTGCGGTTGTGGGTGATGACCACGAACTGCGTTTCCTGACTCAATTCGCGCAGCACCTCGGTAAAGCGGCCGACGTTGGCTTCATCCAGCATGGCGTCCACTTCGTCCATCACACAGAACGGCGTGGGCGAAGCCTTGAGCAGCGCGAACACCAGCGCCGCGGCGGTCAGGCTGCGTTCGCCGCCGGAGAGCAGCGCCAGGCGCTGCGTGCGCTTGCCGGGCAAACGCGCCTCGATGTCAATACCGGTCTGTCCGCTTTCGGTGCCGGCCTCGGTCAACAGCAGGCTGGCGGAGCCGCCGTTGAACAAGCGGCTGAAGATCAGCTTGAACTCCGCGGCCACTCGTTCAAAGGTGACCTGGAATTCCTTCTCCATCATCACGTCCAGCTCAGCGATCACTTGCTTAAGATCAACCTCAGCTGAGCGCAGGTCAGTCACCTGTGCTTCCATGCTCTCGACGCGGTCTTTGATCTCAACGTACTCTTTTTGCGCTTCCGGGTTGACGGCTCCCAGGCGGCGGATCTGGTTGCGCTGATGTTTGAGGGTCTCTTCAAGCTCGGGCGCCAAGGTCTCAACCCTAGGCAGCTTCTCGACCAGCTCGCCTAACGGCAACGGCGTAGGGCCGGAGACGATCTCATCGTATTGGAAGTTCACCAGGCCAAAGTCATCCTCAACCCGGCCGCGCAAGGTTTCCAGTGCCTCTTGTTGGCGGGCCAGCAGGATCTGCGCCTGGGTGTGGTTGCGCTCGGCTGCGCTGAGGGCTTGTAGGGTGGCGGTCTCGTTCTTCTGCGCTTCCAGCTGGGCAGCATCCGCGGCAGCCAATTCAGCTTCGGTCGGCTCGATCTGCGCTTGCAGGCCTTCGATTTCGACGCCCACAAGCCCCTCCTGCTGGCTGAGCTGCTGCTTCTCTAGCCCGATGGCCTGCACCTGTTGCTCCAGCTCCTGCACACGCTCCTGGTGCGAGCTCAGCTGGCCTTCGGCGCGCTGGAGTTGCTGCAGGCGTTCGGCCACGCGGCGCTGGGCCTCTTGTTGGGCGCGCTGGGCCACCGCCAGGCGCATCTCCCAATGGGCCACTTGGGCATGCAGTTCCTCGGCGGGTTCTTCGACCGCGATGGCCATCTCGTTCTCAAACTCAGCCTCGGCTGCTGCCATCTGCACAGCCAGCTCGGCTTCTTTTGCATTCAATGTGGCGATGGTTTCCTCGCCGGTGGCATGCTCCGTTTGCAGGGTGCGCTGCTGGGTCATGAACCAGTCCAGCTGGCGTTGCAACTGGCCGGATTCCAGCTCCTGCCCTTGCACCTCACGGCGAGCCATGTCCAGCGCGGCCTGGGCCTGTTCGACCTCGCGCACGGTGGCCTGGCGGGCCAGCTCGCGCTCGTTGACCTCATCGCCCAACTGCGCCAGGGCGGCTTCGAGAGCGACCAGTTCCGCAACGGCCTGCTCCAGCTCGGCGCGCAGTTCACGCTCCTGGCGCGGGCGCGCCAGGGCGGCAGCTGCCTTGGCGGCGCGTACTTCGATGGTGCCGGCGCGATGGAAGACCTCACCGCGCAGGGTAACTACCTGGCTGGCGTCAGCGTGTTCGGCAAGCAGGCGGCGGGCCGCCTGGCGGCTTTCGGCCACCAGCACGCGGCCTAGCAGCAGGTCCACCGCTGGGCGCACCCCGGGGGCAGCCTCTACAAGATCGGCCGCTACGCCCACCAGGCCATTGCCTGGCTGGGCGTTGAGGTGGCCAGTGGCCTGAATAGCGCTCAGCGGCAAAAGGGCTGCGGAGGCTTCGCCGCTTTCCAGCAAGCCCAGCGCGGCCTCGGGGTCATCCACGATCACGCCGTCAGCATAGGCGCCTAGCGCGGCTGCGATGGCGGCCTCATGCTCCATGGCTACACGCAATTCGCGTCCTAAGGTGCCTCTGCCCAGCTGCAGGCCTTTCTCTTTGGCGGCCTGCAGAAGCAACTTGGCACCTTCGGCAAAGCCGGCGGCGTTGGCTTCTTCGAATGCGCTGATCTCTGCCGCCAAACGCGCCTGGCGACCCTGTAGCTGGCTGCGGGAGCCTTCCTGCTGCTTGAGCTGCTCCTGCAGCCGGGTCACTTCGGCAGCCGCCTGCTCTAGCAGGCGCTGCTGCTCATTGAGGCGGCTTTCGGCGGCGGTGACCTTGGTGCGAAGCTGTTCGGTGGCCTGGTTCTGCTCGGCAATATCGCCATTCACCTTGGCGATCGTTCCGGCCAGCTCAGCCAGCTCGGCCTGCTTGCGGTCCAGGCTGGCCACCAGCATCTCGCGCTGGGCGCGGGAATTGGCTTGCTGGGCCTGCAGCTCGACTACGCGTTCACGTGCGGCACGGGTCTTGGCCTCTTTCTCGTGCTGGGCCCCCTGCTTGCTTTGCAGCTCGGCGCGGGCTTCGTCCAGCTTCTTTTGGGCCTCTGCCCCCTCTTCTTCGTAGCGGGCCGCGTCCTGCTCGGCTTCCTTCAGCCGGGCTTGGAGGCCGGTCAGCTCGCCTTCGACGCGCTGGCGTTCTTCCTCCAGCGCTTTGCGGCGCTCACCCAGGGCGCGCTCGCGCTCGTCGGCCACGGCCAGATCACGGCTGGCGCCCTGGCGCCCGGCGTGCAACTCGGCTAGCTTGCGGTGCCATTCGTTGAGTTGCACACGCAGCTCCTGGGTCTTGCTGCGCAGCTTATTTACTTCTTCACTGTGCTGCGTCTGTTTCTGGCGCGCCTGCGTCAGATTCTGTTCATGCAGATCAGCGTCCTGGCGCAGCTGGCGCATTTCGATCTGCGACTTGTTCCAGTGGTAGCCATACCATTCACGCAAGGTGTCACGCAAGCTGGCCCGCAGGGTGGAGAATTCCTCGGCGCGCTCAGCCTGTCGCTGCAAACTGCGCAGGCGTGGCTTGAGCTCGGCCAGGATGTCCTCGACGCGCTCCAGGTTGCGCAAAGTAGTATCCAGGCGTCGCAGGGATTGGTCTTTGCGGTCGCGGTACAAACCAATGCCGGCGGCTTCCTCAAACAGGCGGCGGCGCTCGTCTGACTTGAGCGTCAGGGCCGCATCCACCAGGCCCTGGCCGATGACGGTATAGGTGCGCTCAGACAAGCCAGAGGCGGCCAACAGCTCGCTCACGTCCTTCAGGCGCACCTTCTGGTTGTTGATCAGATACTCATTCTGCCCGTCACGGTAAGCGCGGCGGGTGACGGCGACTTCGGCGAAGTCGACCGGCAGCCAACCCTCACTGTTGTCAAAGGTGATGGTGACGCTGGCCATGCCCGACCTGGGGCGCGATTCGGAGCCGGCGAAGATCATGTCTTCGGTCTTGCGGCCGCGCAGCAAGGCGTAGGACTGCTCGCCCAGCACCCAGCGCAACGAATCGGCAATGTTGGATTTGCCCGAGCCGTTGGGACCGACCACGGCGGTGATCGGTGCGCCGAACTCAAAGTTCTGCGCGGTGGCAAAAGTTTTGTAGCCGTTTAATTCCAGGGACTTTAGTCGTAATGTTTTCACTCTTGTTAGCGACCCATCTCTTCTTGTTCCAGCAATATCAAGGCTTCACGCGCAGCTGCTTTGCTGGCTGCCTGCTTACTGCGCCCCTCACCCCGCGCGATGCCGCGGCCCTGCACCTGCACTTCGACCACGAACATCTTGCTGTGATCCGGCCCGCTCTCATCCACAATCTTATAGTGCGGTGCGCCATGCCCGCGCGCCTGCGCCCATTCCTGCAGCAGGCTCTTGGGGTCACGGTCGCTCTCGCTGGCCAGGGTGTGCTCCACCGCCTGGGGCAGCAACGGCGCCAGGAACTGATCGACGGCGAGGATGCCGCCATCCAGGTACAGCGCACCCACCAGGGCTTCGAAGGCATTGCACAACATCGAGGTGCGCGTGCGGCCGCCGCCTTCCTCTTCGCCGTGGCCCATACGCAGGGCGCGGTCAATGCGGATCTGGCGGCCGAATTCCCCCAGGCGTTCGGTGCTCACCAGGCTGGCGCGCAGGCGGGTCATCTCGCCTTCGTTCATCTCGGGGAAGTGCTGATACAGCCAGGCGCCGACCACAAAATCAAGCACGGCATCGCCCAAAAATTCCAGACGCTCGTTATCTTCCAGCGCCTGGGGATTCTCGTTCAGATAGGAACGATGCGTCAAGGCGCGCAACAACAAGCGTGAATCTTTGATGGGCAACGCCAGGCGCGCAGCAAAACTTTGGGGGGCTTCCCGTTCTTGCGTTAGCTCAGGGTCATTGGGCATACCCAGGCAACTCCTTCCGGGAACTGAAGGAACGCTAGCCACCCCACAACGCGATGTGGGTGGCTGGCGACCCGCTAGTTCCTAAGGAGTGTATTTTATTCGTATTTTCGCAAAACGAGGACGGCATTGTGGCCGCCGAAGCCGAACGCATTGCTGATTGCAACCTTGATCTTGGACTCACGCGCCTTGTTGGGAATGTAGTCCAGATCGCAAACAGGGTCCGGCTCTTCGTAGTTGATGGTAGGCGGCAGGATGCCATCGCGAATAGCCAGCGCGCAGAACATCGCTTCGAGCGCACCGGTGGCGCCCATCATGTGGCCGGTCATCGACTTGGTGGAAGAGATGGGAATGTTGTAAGCCTGCTGGCCGAAGGCGGATTTGATGGCCGCCGTCTCAGACGCATCGTTGAGCGGCGTGCCGGTGCCGTGGGCGCTGATGTAACCGACCTCGTCTGGGTTGATGCCGGCCGAAGCCAGGGCCTGCTTGATGGCCTGGGCGCCGCCCGCGCCGGTTTCCGACGGCGCGGTGATGTGGCTGGCATCCGCTGAAGAGGCGTAGCCGGCCAGCTCAGCAATGATGTTGGCGCCGCGCTTCTTGGCGTGGCTTTCACTTTCGAGCATGAAGACGGCCGAACCCTCGCCCATCAGGAAACCATCGCGGTTCTTGTCAAACGGGCGCGGGGTGGCCTCGCCAAGCGATTTGCGCGACATGGCTTGCATGCGGTCGAAGGCGGCCACGGCAACCTTGGTGATGGTGGCTTCGGCTGCGCCGGCAAAGGCAGCATCGATCACGCCGGCGCGGATCAGCGTCCAGGCCAGGCCAATTCCATCTTGGCCGGAGGCGCAGGCGGAGGCGACCGAGAGCGCCGGTCCCTTGGCGCCATGGTCAATGCTGGTGAGGCCCGCCGAGCCGTTGGGCATCATCATCGGAATCAGGAAAGGACTGGCGCGGCGCGGGCTGTCGGTGTGCACGTCAACAATGCCGACTTCCATAGCGGTGAGGCCGCCAATGGCGGCCGAAATGATGCTGCCCACGCGGGCAGCGTTGCCCTCGTTGATCTCCAGGCCGGAATGCTTCATGGCCTGCGCCGAGGCGGCCGTGCCGAACAGCTGATAGCGGTCACGGCGGCGCGCCTCGCGGGCGTCAATGTACTCAGTGATGTCAAAGTTCTTGACCTCACAGGCGATCTTGACCAGGAAGTTCTCGGGGTCAAAGCAGGTGATGGGGCCAATGCCGGAGACGCCCTTGATGGCGTTGTCCCAGGTTTGCTCAACGGAATTTCCGAGCGGATTAACGGTCCCCATGCCGGTGATGACAACTTTTTCCATGCTAGACCTCAGTTCCTCTTCTAAAGCGACTTTAGACCAGACCCGGTAAGAATGAGCGCGACCGGCTCCGGCAACTGGCTGGCAGCCAGGGTGGAAAGCTGCCCCAGGCCTGCCCAGACAATGGCAGATGTTGGCTCTACAAATAACCCTGCACGAGCCAGTGCGTCGCGGGCGGGCAGGATCTCCTGCTCATCCACGGCCAGGAAGCGCCCACCGGTTGATTCTACAGCGCGCAGCAGCTCATCGCCGCGCACCGGCTGGCGCACACGCACACCCTCGGCCAGGGTCTGGCCCTCGGTGACCCAGGCCAGGCCGGCCGGGCCTTGGGTGGTAAGCGCCCACAGCGGCGCACAGGCGCGTGCCTGCACGCCGATGAGCACGGGCAGGCGCTCGATGCGCCCGGCAGCTTTGAGGGCTTCGAAGCCCAGCGCAATGCCGAGCAGCAGGCTGCCGTGCCCGGCGGGCGCGATGATGCTGCCCGGTGCCTGGTTGCCCAACTGCTCGTAGAGCTCGAATGCGATGGTGGCGATGCCCGGCAGGCCGAAGGGCATGTAGGCGTGGCTGGCATACACCGCCCCACCCTCGGCGGCGCGCAGGACGGCCGCGGCGGCCTCAGAGCGCGGGCCGAGGATGCTGACCAGGTCGGCGCCGTAGGCTTCGATCTGGGTGCGCTTGGGGCCTGACGCATAGTCTGGCACGAACACGCGCGCCTTCACGCCGGCCCGCGCCGCGTAGGCGGCGAAGGAGGCGCCGGCATTGCCGGATGAATCTTCCAGCGCTTCGCTGACGCCACGCGTTTTCAAGAAGCTGAGCAACGGCGCGCTGCCGCGATCTTTATAAGAGCTGGTGGGATTTAGATATTCCTGCTTGAAGGCCAGCCGTTTGCCAAAGGCGGCGCCTTCCACGAGAGGCGTATTGCCCTCGCCCAGGCTGACCGCTTCGGCGTCACCAGGCAGCCCGAAACTGGCGCGGTAGCGCCACAGCCCGCTCGTCTGGCTGTCTGGCTCATAAGTCAGGCCACCCTGCACGCCAAACACGCCGCCGCAATGCAGGCAGCGGAACGGGGCTCCGGTTTCAGGGTATGGACGGCGGCAGTTGGCACAGACGAATTCTGTCATCAGGCTTCTTTATCGGTCTGGGTGGGCACGTACTCGCCCTCCACCCACTCTTCGCCGTTGGGGCCGACTTCTTTTTTCCAAATGGGCACGATCTCCTTCAGGCGGTCAATGCCGTAGCGAGCGGCTTCGAACACGCCGCTGTCGCGATGGCCTGCGGTGCAAGCGATGAGTACGGTAGGAGTGCCCGGCAGTAGCGTGCCGATGCGCTGAGCAATGGCGATGCCTTCGACCTGCGGCCAGCGGGTGCGAATCTCCTCGGCGACCTGGTGCATCTTGGCCTCGGCCATCGGCACATAGGCCTCGTATACGAGGTGCTCAGTTTGATACGCTTCACCCCGGACGGTGACTGCGCGGACCATACCGCTGAAGAAGCACGCCGCGCCGGTGCTGGGCAGCGTGATGCTGGCGAGCATGGCGTTGAGATCCAACGGGGCTTCGGTGATAGTGAAGTGCGTGGGCCAATCGCCCGCGCCGCCGCTCACGGGCGGGAACAGGGCCAACTCAGCGCCAGCGGGCACCGGGTCCGCGTCGAAAGCGTATTCCTTGTTGACGGCCACCAGCATGGCGCCAGCGTACGCTGCCAGCTGGGGGAACTTGGCAAACAGCGCCAGCTTGAAGGCGGCCACATCCGCCCCAGCTGGCAGGTCAAGCTGGGTTTGCGAGACGCCGGCTTTGTCTCGCAAAGTGGCGAAGAACAGCACGGTGACCGTGTTCATCGGCGCTTCTTGCGGCGCATGGTGGGTGTAGCCTTTGCCGGCTCGGCTTTGGCAGCCTCAGCGCGCTTACGCTGCATTTCCTGCAAGGTGAAGATGCTGCGTCCACTTACGCGCATGCCGTGCTTCTTCTTTTCAAGCTTGGCCTCGCGGCGCTCCCACTTCTCAGTCATACTAACTTTCGGCGTAATCGCCGCCTGCGCCGCCGGTCTTGCTGACCAGGCGGATGTTCTCAATGTGCATGCTCTTCTCCGCCGCCTTGGCCATGTCGTAGATCGTCAGGGCCGCTACCGAGACGGCGGTCAGCGCTTCCATCTCTACGCCGGTCTTGCCGCTGGTGCGGGCCGTGGCGCGGATGAGGATGCCAGGCAGGGCATCATCGAACTCGAACTCCAGCGAGATGTGCTCCAGCGGCAGCGGATGGCAGAACGGGATGAGTTCTGCGGTGCGCTTGGCGGCCTGGATGCCTGCCACCTGGGCCACGGTGAGCACATCCCCTTTTTTGAGCTGGCCAGCGCGCACCAGGGCCAGGGTCTCAGCCTGCATGCGCACCTGGCCAGCGGCCACGGCGGTGCGCTGGGATACATCTTTGGCACCAACGTCCACCATGCGGGCGTTGCCCGCCGGGTCTATATGCGAGAGAGACTTGGCATCCTTTGGCATGACTTGAATTATAGCTTTCAGCGCTCAAGTGATAAGCGCTAAGTCGCTATAATGGCAGGCATGCAAGACATCGCCGAACGCCTTACCCATGCTCAAGAACGCATCCAATCCCTTCTGGAGCGTCTTTGACCTGCCCAAACAAGAAGCCGAACTAGCCAACCTGGAGCAGCAAGCCGCTGCACCGGATCTTTGGGATAACCCCAACCAGGCCCAACAACTGATGAAGCGCGTCTCGGCCCTGCGTGAGCAGGTGGAGAGCTGGCGCAAGCTGGAGCAGCGCATCGCCGAAAACCGTGAACTAGCCGAACTGGGCGATGAGAGCCTGCGGACCGAGCTGACCGCCGAGGCCGAAGTGGTGGAGCGCGAGGTGGACCAGCGCGAGCTGCGCACCCTGCTGTCTGGCGAGCACGACAGCGGCAATGCCCTGCTGAGCATCAACGCCGGCGCGGGCGGCACGGATTCGCAGGATTGGGCGGCAATGCTGCAGCGCATGTACCTGCGCTGGGCGGAAGAAGAGGGCTACAAGACCGAGATCATCGACTCGACCGCGGGCGAGGAAGCCGGCATCAAAAGTGTCACTATCGAAGTGAGCGGCCCGTACGCCTACGGCTACCTGCGCCCGGAGAAAGGCGTGCACCGCCTGGTGCGGCTCTCTCCGTTCGACTCGGCCCGACGCCGCCATACCTCGTTCGCCCAAGTGGAAGTGCTGCCGCAGGTGGAGGATATGGAGCTGGACATCAATCCGAACGATCTGCGCATCGATACCTTCCGCTCGGGCGGCGCGGGCGGCCAGAACGTGCAGAAGAACGACACCGCCGTGCGCATCACTCACATCCCCACCGGCATCGTAGCCAGCTGCCAGAACGAGCGCTCACAAGCCCAGAACCGCGAGAACGCCATGCGAGTGCTAAAAGCGCGGCTGCTGGAAGTGCTGGAGGCCGAACAGGCCAAGGAGTTGGCCGAGTTGCGCGGTGAATATCAGAAGGCGGAATGGGGAAGCCAGATCCGCTCGTATGTGCTGCACCCCTACCAGCTGGTGAAAGACCACCGCACAGAATATGAAGAAGGCAACAGCCAGGCCGTGCTGGATGGGCGGTTGAACGGATTCATTGAGGCGTACTTGAAATCGCAAGTTGGGAATTAGGCAGACGCAAATCTCAGTCTCGTGATTTCCTAATTGAGCCTTCCCCAGTACCATCGTGCCGATGAATTCACAGCGCCTTCAACTCACCCGCTACGCGTGGCTGTCGATTGCCGCGGCGGTGGTCACCATTGGACTGAAAACGGCGGCCTGGCGGGTGACCGGCTCGGTAGGCCTGCTGTCTGACGCGCTCGAATCGCTGGTGAACCTGGCCGGCGCAGTGATGGCGCTGGGCATGCTGACGCTGGCCGCCGCCCCTCCCGACGAAGAGCACGCCTACGGCCATACCAAAGCCGAGTATTTCTCCAGCGTCATTGAAGGCGTGCTAATCCTCCTGGCGGCGGGCAGCATTGCTTACAGCGCCATCCAGGGGCTAATCAACCCAAAACCCATCGAAGCCATCGGCCTTGGGTTAGCGGTCTCGGTGCTGGCGTCTTTGATCAACCTAGGCGTGGCGCAAGTGCTACGGCGGGCGGCCCGCAAGCACAATTCGGCCAGCCTGGAAGCCAATGCACAGCACCTGATGACGGATGTATGGACCTCGGCGGGTGTATTGGCCGCGGTGGGCCTGGTGGCGCTAAGCGGCTGGCAGGTGCTAGACCCGATCGTGGCGCTGGCGGTGGCGGCCAATATCACCTACAGCGGCGTCAAGATCGTGCGCACATCGGCCGCCGGCCTGCTGGACGCGGCCCTTCCGCCCCAGGAGCTGGCGGCGGTGCAGGCCGCCATCCAGGGCCAGCTGCCGCAAGGCGTGCAGTATCACGCCTTGCGCACACGCCAGTCAGGGGCGCGCAGCTTCGTATCGCTGCATGTGCTGGTGCCGGGCGGCTGGACTGTGGCCCGCGGCCACCGCCTGCTGGAGCGGGTGGAGGCGGCGGTGCGGTCAGCACTAACCGGCGACGTCACCGTGTTCACTCACCTGGAGTCGATCGGCGACGTGGCGAGCTACGAGGACGAGGGGCTGGATAGGTGAGTGAATCAGTCACTCTACGGATTTGACAAAGCTTGCACTACCCGCTATACTTCGCCCCTGCCTGCCTAACCGCAGGCGGTTTTGTGAATTGACCTTGATTGAGAGACTACTGAAATGACACCGCTTCCAAAACGCAAAGTTTCCAAGGGCCGCCGCGACCGCCGCCGCGCCCATGACGCGCTGCAGGCCCGCAACACGGTCACCTGCTCCAACTGCGGCCAGATGCGCCTGCCCCACCAGGTATGCGCCAACTGCGGCTACTACAAGGGCCGCGAGGTCGTAAAGGTCGAACGCGAGTAAGACGAATACAGCAAACAAAAGACCCGCCAGATGGCGGGTCTTTTTATTTCGGTGCAACTTCCAGCTATTCAGTTTCCAGGTGGGCTTTGAGCTTCTGCAAATGGTCGCCGTCTTCCTTTTTCATGATGCCAGCCACCATGGGCAGCATCATCTTACGCAGCCCGCTGGCCTCCAGCTCGCAGACCCAGCGAAGCCGCGTGCCGCCGTCCTCTGGCGAGAGGTGATAGTGGTACTCCACCTTGATGCCTTCGGCCTCAGTGCTGATGCCGAAGTGCGCCGGGGACTCATAGGCCGAAACCAGCAGGTCGGCGCTGGCCTCTTTGCCGTTCATCAGGCGGGTCTCCCGAAAGCGGGTGCCAACGCCGATCGGGCCGTCGGTCAGTTTCTTGCATTCCTTGATGTTGTCGACAAACTTGCTGCCATTGGCCGGGTTGGAGATCAGGGCGAAGACCTCTTTTGGCGGGCGGGCAATATGCTCAGTGAATTCGAAACCGTTCATTGTTTCCTCTTAACTTTCGTTTTGATTGGTTCGAGCGGGACATACGCGTCCGTATACAACCGCTCCAAATGACCATTCACCTGCGCGCAGGTGTAGATCTCAAACGGCGGCGCGGCCTGCAGGCAGTACTGCTCGCCGGGCAGCCACTCAACCCCGATGTAGGTAAAGGTCTTGGCGATCTCTTCCATGCCGCCGAAGTGGCGGCGGGCCACGCACAGCCCAGGCTGCAGGACGCGGCACCCGAGCGGATACTGACCGGCAGCTATGCCTGCGGCAAGCGGAGCCTCGACTGGCAGGCAGGCGTCGAAGCGGATGTTGGCTTCGCTGCTGACGTAAGGATCATCGTGCGTGATGCCGATCAGCTTTTCCCGTGCGTAGGCGAGGCCATGCCGGTCTGCAAATTCAAACAGCGGCGCCCAGAGATCAAAGAAGGCCTGAGAGTCTTCGAGCAGGGTCTCGTAGCCTTTGTAGCGGATGAAGATCAAATGCTGAGCGGGCAGTCTTTCCACGCTGAGGGCTTCCTTTTGCATATTGAAACGCAGCGCCAGCGGGGTCTCAGCAGTGAAACCATCATAGGCATGCTGGGTCATCAGTTCATCGGCGCAGGCGCGATATTCCTTCAATACCTCACGAAACTGGGACGGATGGATATCAAACTGGCGTACGAAGGCCCGGGTGAAAGTCTCGTGGGTTTTGAACCCGGCCTCCAGCGCGATCTGCAACACATTATCTGGGCTGACCTTGAGCCGGTACACGGCACGCTCCAGACGCAAGCGACGCACATACTCCTTGGGCGCCTCCCCCACGATATGCTGAAAGACGCGGTGGAAGTGGTGCGGCGAGAAGCCAGCTAGAGCAGCCAGGCAGTCGAGCGACAGCAGTTCGTCCAGATGCTCCTCAATATGCACCAGCACGGGCAGTAGGCTGTGCAGGTGCTTACTAGTGGTTGCTGCGCGCGGGCCGGGATCAACACGCTGCCACTATAGCATCCGGCGGAAGTCCCTACTCGACATTTTTTGCGAAATTGGCAGAACACTCTTGTCTGTGGTTAATTCGCCTTACAATCTAGCCACTATGAACCTAGACCCCAAGACCACCGCTTTCATCTTCCCCGGCCAGGGCTCACAAAAAGTGGGCATGGGCAAAGAGCTGGCTGGCGCCTACCCCGAGGCGCGCCAGGTGTTTGAAGAAGCCGACGCCACGCTGGGCATTGGCCTCTCAACGCTGGCCTGGGGTGGCCCCGAAGCTGAACTCAACGACACAGTGAATACGCAACCCGCCCTGCTGGTGCACTCGGTGGCGGCGTTGCGCGTGTTCCAGACGCTGCAGCCCGACTTCACGCCCGCCTACGTAGCCGGCCACAGCCTGGGCGAGCTATGCGCCGCCGTGGCAGCCGGCGCGATGGACTATCCCAGCGCGCTGCGCCTGGTGCGCCGGCGCGGCGAACTGATGAAAGAGGCCGGCGCCCAGCAGCCGGGCGGCATGGCCGCCATTCTTGGGCTTGATATTCCTGCGGTGGATGGCGTGTGCGCCGAAGCCAGCACGGCGGACGAAGTGGTGCAGGTGGCCAACGACAACTGCCCGGGCCAGGTGGTGATCAGCGGGCATGCGGGCGCAGTGGCCCGCGCCATGGAGGCGGCCAAGGCCGCAGGCGCCAAGCGCGCCCTGCCGCTGCCGGTCAGCATCGCAGCCCACTCGGCGCTGATGGCCAGCGCGCAAGCTGGCTTCAACGAAGCGGTGGCGGCGGCCAATATTGTGGATCCATTAACCCCGCTGATCGGCAACGTGAGCGCGGCGCCGCTGGCGGATGCAGCCGCCCTGCGCGCCGATTTGCAGGCCCAGCTGACCAGCCGCGTGCGCTGGACGGAGACCATTCAGGCGCTGCGCGCCGCGGGCATCACCACGTTCATCGAGTTGGGGACGGGCAGCGTGCTGGCCGGACTGCTCAAGCGCATCGACGCCGAGGCAGCCGGCATGGCGTTAGGGAACCCGGAAGATTTAGAGAAGCTGGCGGGGTGAGCTGGGCGCGTTGCGGTGCGCCCTACCCTTTCAAGTTTGCACTACTCACTAAAATATTGCTGATACGAGCTCTGGTTTACAAACACCAGCCCATAGTCGTCACGATATACGAGCGAATAGCCCACAAGCTCGCCTTCATTTGCATCGGCATAGAAAAGACGGCTGATCGCCAGTTGCTCAGGATCAAGGCCAACAGCATCCTGATTCAAATAATCCCAAATGCGTGACTGGCTAAGAAACAGCAGCTGGAAAGCGTGTTCACGGATGAAGCCATAATCCAAAGTTTCGAAGCGCGCGCTACGGGTCCAGCCGGCGCTCTCCGGGATGTACAGATTGACATCGGCGTAGACGTTGTAGGTTGCCGGCGGCAGCGGCGCCAGCGCCTCTTGCGCATCGGTGTAGAAGTTTAGAGAGGGATGATTACTTTGGCGCGCCAGCTGGGTCTGGTAGATCGCCAAAGCGTGCGGGAGCATGCCGGCAAAGCTGTAGACCCACACTGCCAGCAGGACTCCACTGAGCAGCGCACGGGTGCGCTTGGTGCGCCACAGTCCCGCCGCATCCTTCCACGAAGCAGGCAATATAGCCACAAGACACGAGAGCAGCGGCAAGGCAGCCGGCAGCCAGTACTGAAATTTGACGATGGAAAAGCCTGCGAACATATACACCGCAAACGGCGCCGCCCAAGCGAGAATGAGCCGGTGCAACAGCTTGTGAGGGCCGCGCCAGGCGGCAATCACTGCCGACACGCTGGCCGCGGCCAGCAGCAGCCAGCCGCCAAAGTTGTCGCGCAGCATGCGGGTCACTTCCGGTAGGCCTTTGGCGTATTCCAGCTCAAAGCCGCCGGCCATGAGGCCCGCTTGCGAGCTGAGCGTGTTGAAGTAGGTGCTGCGCGCCCCGGCATATAGCAGGATCGGGTTGCTGGCGAAGAAGGCGGCCAGCATGACCGCCAGGAAGCCGCCCGCGGCCAGCAGTACACGGCGCGAGCTATGTCCGGCGCTGTACGCGTGCCACAAGTAGACCAGCACGGCCAAAACAAAATACACGCCGATGAGCTTGGTCTGCGCACTCAAGCCGCAGGCCACCGCGGCGAAGTAGAAGTTGCGCCCGAGCCGCAGTTCATCCCGCACGAGAAAGAACAGGGTCAGCATAGCGAACAGGATCGCCAGGCTGTCTGGATGCCACCAGAAGTTGTTGTACATCACGCCCGGCAACAAGGCCAGGAAGATGAACAACACTACCGCGCGGTAATCCCTGAAGCGGGTGTGCAGATAGACCAGCAGCCAGATGGCCGCCAGCATAGGCAGCACGCTGACAAAGTTGCGAAGCACGGCCATCACCAGCGGCATGCTGCCCAACTCGCCCAGCCACTTGAGCGGAAGCAACAGCAAGGCAGAATACGCAAAGTGCGGGAAGCCGTAGAAGTAATACTCGTAGGCGAAGAAGTTGGCGACGGTGTGCTTCAGCGTGTCGCGCGGCTGGAGCATGTCTTGCAGATACGGGAAAGGAATGGCCTCGTCGGCTTCGAAGGCCAGCACCATGCCGAGATCTTCAGAGGCGGCTGCGTTGGGCAGCCACAAGGCGGCGAACAGCGCGGCGCACAGCAGCGCCACGATGGCGACGAAGTTGAGTTGCTTGGGCTGCGGCATGCGCAGGAATGGTATCACCTTGACTATGCCAGAGCGCATGTGATAAACTCCTGCCGTTAATGGTCCCGTGGTGTAGCCTGGTTCAACACGCTGCCCTGTCAAGGCAGAGACCGCGGGTTCAAATCCCGTCGGGACCGCCAGCAAAGCCGCTCTTTGAGCGGCTTTTTGTTTGCCCGTGTGCGCAATCGGCTTGTGTTTATAATCAGCCGCATGCCCATCCCCTCCCCACTCTACAGCCGCACCGCTGCCCTGTGCACCACCCAAGAGTGGCGAGATTGGTCCGGCTACTTCTCCGCCATCACCTACGGCCCCAGCCACGAAGTGGAGTACTACGCTGTGCGCAACGCCGCCGGGCTGATGGATGCATCCCCTCTATATAAATACGAGATCAGCGGGCCGGACGCGGAACGCCTGCTTGACCGCATGGTGACCCGCAACGTAGCCAAGAGCCGCGTTGGCCAGGTGCTGTACACGCCCTGGTGCGACGAAGACGGCAAAGTGATCGATGACGGCACGCTGGCCCGGCTCGGCCCGCAGCACTTCCGCCTCACGGCGGCTGACCCCAGCCTGCGCTGGCTGCAGGATGTCGGCTATGGGCTGGATGTGGAACTGCGCGATGTATCCCGCGAGCTGGCGGCGTTGGCCCTGCAAGGGCCAAACAGCTACGCCATCCTGAGCACGCTCTTTCCCAAAGCAGCCCTCGGCAAGCTGGCGTACTATCGCCTGCTGCAATCGGAGTACAAGGGTACGCCTCTCACCATCACGCGCACCGGCTACACCGGCGACCTGGGCTACGAGCTATGGGTCGCGCCCGAACATGCCGCGGCGCTGTGGGACAGCCTGATGGAGATCGGCCAGGGCTACGGCATCATGCCGTTGGGCCTGGCCGCGCTCGATATTCTGCGTGTGGAGGCTGGCCTGCTGCTGATCGAGGTGGATTACAGCAGCACCCTGCATGCCCGCATTCCTGAGCAGCAAAGCAGCCCGTACGAGATCGGCTTGGGCTGGGCGGTGGACCTGGACAAGCCGGATTTCATCGGCAAGCAGGCCCTGCAAGCCGAGCAGGCCGCGGGCACGCCGCGCAGCCTCGTGGGACTTGAAGTGGACTGGCACGACCTGGAGCGGCTGTTTGGCGAGGCGCACCTGCCGCCGCAGGTGGCTGGCCGCGCCAGTCGTACGGCCGTGCCGGTGTACGCGGATGGTGAGCATGTGGGCCAGGCAACCAGCATGGTGTTCTCGCCCATCCTCAAGAAATACATCGCCCTGGCCACTGTGACCAGCGAACACGCCGCTCTCGGCAGCCAGCTTGAATTCGAGATCACGGTGGAATATGTGCGCCAGCGCGCCAGCGCTATGGTAGCCAGGATGCCTTTCTACAACCCGCCCCAGAAACGAGCGCTGCCCAATGGCTAACCCCTCCCAGCAATACGATGCCATCATCATTGGCGGTGGGCACAACGGCCTGGTCAACGCGGCCTACCTGGCGCGCGCCGGCCTGAAGACGTTGGTGCTGGAGCAGCGCCATGTGCTGGGCGGCGCCACGGTGAGCGAAGAGATCTACCCAGGCTTCAAGTTCAGCGTGTTCTCGTATGTGGTCAGCCTGATGCGGCCGGAGATCATCCGCGAGCTGGACCTGGTGCGGCATGGGCTCACCATCCTTCCGCTCGAATCGACCATCACCCCCCTGCCCGATGGGCGCTATATCTATCGCGGGCCAGACTCGGCGGCCACCTTCCGCAACATCAGCCAGTTCTCAACGCGAGATGCCGAAGCGTATCGTGAATACAGCTACGCCATGTATCACATGGCCAAGGCGGTCAAATACATTCTAAGCATCCGGCCCCCCGACCCGACCTCATTTGACCCGCGCGAGTTGCTGGCTTTGCTCAAGCTGGGCAAGCACTTCCTCAGCCTGGGCGAGGAGAACATCTACACCCTGGCCAAGTTGATGACAATGAGCTCGGCAGATTTTCTGGAAGAGTGGTTCGAGACCGACCCGCTCATCGCTACGCTCTCGGCCAGCGGCATCATCGGCACCTTCCTTGGCCCGCGCTCGCCGGGCAGCGCCTATGTGCTGCTGCATCACTACATGGGCGAGATTGACGGCGTGTTCCGTGCCTGGGGCTTCGCCCGCGGCGGCACCGGCGGCGTGGCCGAAGCCATCGCCAGCTCGGCGCGCGCGCTTGGCGCCGAACTGCGCACCGAAGCGCGTGTGGCGCACGTCATTACCCGCAACGGCCGCGCCGTGGGCGTGGCGCTGGAGAACGGCGACGAGATCTATGCCAAACGCATCATCTCGAGCCTGGATCCCAAGCTGACCTTCCTTAAGCTGGTGGACAAGGACGAGTTGCCGAGTGACCTGGTGGAACGAGTCGGAAAGTTTGACAGCTACGGCTCCTCCGGCAAGGTCAACCTGGCGCTGGACGGCATGCCCGAGCTCAGCTGCCTTCCCGGCTTTGGCGAGCACATGCGCGGCGCCATCTCCATCAGCCCCAGCGTGAATTACATTGAGCGGGCCTACGACGAAGCCAAGTATGGCCGCTTTGCCAAGAAGCCGTACGTCGACATTATCTTCCCCTCGGCGATCGACCCCGGCATGGCTCCGCCGGGCAAGCACGTCATGTCGTGTTTTGTGCAGTATGCACCATATACGCTGGCCGAGGGCAACTGGAACAGCCAGCGCGAAGCGTTTGGCGACGCGGTGGTGGACACGCTGAGCGAATACATGCCGAATTTGAAAAAGCTGATCCTGCACCGCCAGGTGCTTTCACCGTGGGATATTGAGCAGACCATTGGCCTGAGCGGCGGCAACATCTTCCAGGGCGAGCTCAGTCTGTCGCAGTTGTTCTTCCTGCGGCCGGCGCCGGGCTACGCCCAGTACCGCACGCCGATCACCAACTACTACCAGTGTGGCTCGGGCACCCACCCCGGCGGCGGCATCACCGGGGCGCCAGGCCGCCTGGCCGCCATCGAGATCCTCAAAGACGCCGGCAAAGGCGGGCTGAACTAATGGCTGCCTCGTACGACGCAATCATCATCGGCGGCGGGCACAACGGCCTGGTGGCCGCGCTCAAGCTGGCGCGGGCCGGACGCAGCGTACTGGTGCTGGAGCGCCGCGCCCAAGTAGGCGGCGCAGCCAGTACCGAAGAGCTGATCCCCGGCTTCCGCTTCAACACCGGCGCGCCCAACGCCAACCTGCTGCCCGAGGCGGTGTTCTCACTGTTTCGCCAGCATTCGCCGGCTTTCGTGTTGCCGGCTGTGCGCGCCTTTGCGCCGCAAGCGGATGGCACCGGCGTGACCATCTGGCGCGACACCGAGCGCACAGCCATGGAACTGGCCACCCGCTCGGCCAAGGATGCCCAGGCCTATTGGGAATTCTCACGCCAGCTGGAACGCTTCGCCGGCGTTCTCTCCAAGATGGCCCATCTGCGCCCGCCCAGCCTGACCTACAACCCCGCCCGCTTGCTGATGGCCTGGGCCGGCCTGGCCCTGCAACTGCGCCGGCTGGGTGCCAAAGACATGATGGACTTCATGCGTGTGCTGCCCATGGGCGCTTCAACCTGGCTCAACGAGCATTTTGAGAGCGAGGCCATCAAGGGCTTGTATGCAGCCTATGCCACCACCGGCGTGATGCAAGGCCCGCGAGCCAGCGGCACAGCTTTCATACTGCTATACCAGCACATGGGCGGCAACCTGCAGCGCATCGTGCAAGGCGGCGTAGGCGCGGTGAGCGACGGCCTGGCCAAGGAAGCCAAACTGGCCGGGGCCGAGATCCGCACCGGCGTGAGCGTGGCACACATCCTATCCGCAGACGGCCGCGTGAGCGGCGTGGAGCTTGAGGATGGCGAGCGCATCAGCGCTCGCCAGGTGCTCTCCAATGCTGACCCGCACACTACTTTCATGAAGCTGCTTGGCCCGGCGCAATTGGCGCCGCGCCTGTATCGCCGCTTCCGCAGCCTGAAGCTGCGCGGCAGCACCGCTACGGTGCACTTCGCACTGAGCGGCGCGCCGCAGTTCCTGGCGGCTGTCGCTCACCCGGAGCACCTGCAGGGTGACATCATCATCAGCCCCAGCCTGGACTATGCCGAGCAAGCCTACGACGATGCCAAGCACGGCCGGCTGTCGGCCGCGCCGGTGCTGATCGCGCGCATCCCCAGCCTGCTGGACAGCACGCTGGCGCCGGCGCGCAAGCACACCTTGTCAGTCACGGTGCGTTACGCGCCGTACACGCTGGCCGAAAGCAACTGGGACGCGGAGCGCGAGCGCCTAGGCGACATGGTGCTTGAAACGCTGGCGGAATACGCACCAAACCTGCGCACATTGGTGGAAGAGCACCGCGTAATCACCCCGCTGGATTACGAACGAGACTACGGCCTGGCGGGCGGCAGTGAAATGCACGGCCAGATGGGGCTGGACCAGTTGCTGCTGCAGCGTCCGGTGCCTGGCAGCGTAGGCTACCGCCTGGGCAACCACGCACCGCGCGGCCTGTATATCTGCGGCGCGGGCGGCCACCCCGGCGGCGGCCTGACCGGGCTGCCCGGCTTGCTGGCGGCTGAGCAAGCCCTGCAAGAGCAATGACCCCTACCGGCATCCGCCTGCG